>CAMPJM010000049.1 GCA_946886805.1 uncultured Flammeovirgaceae bacterium
GGAACGCGTGTTATAGATGATTTTTCAGTTGTTTAAGCCACAGCAACTGTAACAAAGCAGAATGATTCTTACACTGGACTACTAAATAAAAGCAGGTTCGCCGTACGTGGATTTCTTTACCTTACCTGTGATCTAGAACGTCTTTTTACAATAAAAAAACATACTGAAATTTACTCCCCCAGCTTTTTCGCTAAATCCATCCTCACGCTGATTCGTCAGGAATGATTGCTTATTAGCCCTGAATAAAGTAATTATCCATCACCGAGTAGTTTTGATATTCCGGTAGCTATTCCAGCGAACTTAAGCTTTCGTTTGCGTTCTTCCGTAATTGAATTGCCGAAACAACCTTATTCCCGACTTTTTCTCCTTGAATGAGACCGTTGTTTATTGCAGGCATATAATGAATTCCACCATATAACCTGCTGATAGCGGCCTCATCCGCAGCATCTTTAAACGAATTAAACGTTCTGGACGGCAGGCCGTATTTTACTTCTGTTGAATCTACGAAACTGAAGTTGTCGCCATATATTTCAGTCAAAGTCACGGCAGCGGCCTTTGAAATAACGCTGTGACCACTTGGGTATTCCGGAAAGGGAGGGGTTTGTAAAACTGGTTTCCAATTTACATCTATATGAGCGTTGATAACAGTTTCGGGCCTAATTACGTTGGATCTGAATTTCTCATCCCAACAGCTAATAAATCCATCCGACAAGGCTATTGCAACCAATGTATAGGCCTCTAAGGATTTCAACATATCGGCATCGGTTTTTTTATTGGCAATATAAGTTATTCCCAACCAATGGCCACCGGGAGAGATTTTTTTGGTAGCATACATCACATGCCCCACGGTATGCATTACAAAAGGATTGCAATCCCAAAACGAAGCAATCGCTTTTTGTTCTTCTGATAGGTTTACCCCTGTTTCATAAACCTCCATTGCTTCTTTATAGAATAAGCTTTCTTCATGCATCGAAAATTCAGAGGGAGCCTTGGGCATAAATTGATCAGCGGAGTCTAGTATAAAGGGTCTTACCTTATTCCAGTAAGGTTCTACAGCGTCCATATAGGCAGGGGGAGTTGGCGACCAGGTGCCAGGCTCGTTTAGTACCGTGTATTTTAACCCGCGGGTTTGATTATAGCCATCCTTTTTGGAATAAGCTAAAATTGCTTTGGCTATAGTATCGCCGTATTGAATTGAGTTTAAATACAGCTCTTCAGGAACTTGGGAATAAAGGCTGTCATACAGTTGTTTTTGATAATCTGCTATCTGATCTTCTGAAAAAATAAACGCTTTGCTAACGGTCAAGAAAGCGTGGACACTCGATATATGAAAGTTATATGTTTTAGCTGTATCTGGTTTCGGGAGTTTTTCCAAACCGTTTAACTGTCCGGCTAAAGAAAGAAACTTCGGGTTTTCGGGGATCAGTGCTTCATAAGCAGCAATATTTGCATAAGCATAAATTCTGCTGGCTACCGGAGGGGAAAAAATATCATGAACAATCACATCCGTCAATTTTAATTGCGCCTGGTGAATCAGGTCCGGATTTTCAACAGCAGCTTCAATGTCTATGTCTTTTGTGCAGGAGGTTTGCATTAAAACTAGAAGAATCCAAGCTGTAACTGTTAGGATATTAAATTTTTTGGGTAAATTTTTTTTCATAAGGTTTAAAACTTAAAGATATTAATTCATGCCATCCTATTGAAATTTGCAGGCAATCAACTTCTTCCATAAATTTAATAAACAAGTTGATCTATTGCAATTATTTAGAAACCAAAGGGCTGTTTTTATCATTGACCATTAGGAATTTAACAGTATCATTGTTCCTTGCAATGATCAATATTGTGCTGTTCTTATATTGTATTGCTTTAATATCCCTCACCTGGCCAGTGATTTTAAGGCCAGAATCATATTGAGATACATATTCAAATTTTGCATCCGCTAGGTTTTTCAACAGGATTCCATAATTTGCATCATATCTGCCTAATTGAATATTTACAGCATGGAAATTACCTCCAGCCAATATATCATCTTTCCCATCATTATCAAAGTCATCAACGTAGAAGCTATTTAATGGTGAAAACTGAGCTTGTACAGGAAATGGCTCAAATGTAAAGTTCATTTCACCGTCATTTACAAAAACTCCAGACCTGAATTCATTTGCTATTAATTTCTTAGCCTCATTTAGTTGCTCTTCAGGAATTATATCCCCAGGAGCGGCCTTGGCAAAGTCACTGTATTTCAAAAACTTGTTTTTTATGCTTGGAAGTTGTTTTGTCAACTCATCTTTAGTAGCAAACAAATTTTCCTGACCTTGAATGTAATAGTAGAGTAGTTGTTCGACTTTGCCATTATTATCAAAATCCTTAACATACATGGTTATTGGTTCTTCTTCAGAAGCCTTTAATTTTGAATTCAATCCTAAATTGCCAGCAATTAAATCCAAATCCCCATCATCATCAACATCCGCAATATTGATTGCGTTCCACCAGCCATTTGATGATTCTAATCCTTCAATTTCCTTCTTCTTCAGCTTATTTTCCGAATTGATCAAAATTGTTATGGGCATCCATTCACCTACAACCACCAGATCAGGTTTTCCATCTTTGTTGAGGTCAGTCCATGCAGCATCTTTCACCATGCCCAAAGTTTGCAGTTCAGGGGCAGCTTCTTTTGTTATGTCTATAAAATTTCCTTTTCCGTCGTTTTGTAACAAATAGCTTACTGGCGTTTCTCCATGATTCCAAGGGACTACCCTGCCTCCTATAAAAAGGTCGGGAAAGCCATCGTTATTAAAATCTCCGGCTTTCACACATGATCCTGTTACATAAATTTCTGACAATGCATTTTCATCTTTGGAGAAATTACCGCGCCCATCGTTTTTGTATAGCCTCACCAATAAAGGCTTGTTTTGCTTTTGAAACTCGTTTCCGCCACTGACCACTACAAGATCAAGATCATTGTCGTTGTCCACATCAGCAAATGCTGCACCTACGTCTTCATGCAAACTATCTAGCCGAAATGCCTCCTGGTAAAGTTTAGAAAAACCCGAATCGGTTTGGATGTAGATTGCCGCTGCCTGTCTTTTGGCCCCTCCTATAAAAAAGTCTTCTTTGCCATCTGAATTAACATCCCCCACGGCTAGTTTTGGCCCTTCGGTAGATACCATATGCGGAATGAGCGGTTCCCTGTTGAATTCTATAAAATCATTTTCTTCATGTTTATAGGCTACATTAAATGAATTTGTAACATCTGTGAAGATAGGAGAGGGCTTTCTTGAGAAATCATAGATGCCTTTGGCATTTTCTTGGTTTAGCACCAGTCGTTGATTAGCCGCCACTTGCTTAAGTATCTGATAACTCTTATCTGGCCATACTACAATCAGTGAATCTAGTATTTTATACTGACCAAGTCCGATTACCATTTCGCTATTAACGGCAGACTGAAAACCCCTTGTTGTAAATAGCTCGCTTACAATTACTTTTCCTTCTTTTAAAGGAATAATGACTTTGCTGCCTATGCCACTGGTGTTAGGACTTTTACCGGCAAATTTTATTTTTATATAGTTGTTGTCTTTCTCTTCGCCATCAATTGTGTTATTTTTAAAAACAAACGCCTCCTGATCAATATTATTTGTGACCAAATCAAGATCTCCATCATTATCGAGATCTACATAAACCGCTCCATTTGAGAAAGATTGCTGATTTAGCCCCCAGTCGTCAGACATATTTTGAAAAGTAAGATCCCCGTTATTTTTATAGACGTAGTTTGGGATCTTTACCACAGGCATTTTTTCTACCAATGCAAGGTCTTCGCTGGTCAAATCTCCTTCTAATCGGTGTTGGATAGCTTCATTCGACACAAAGTTGATATAATCAAGGTCGTTCATCCTTCTTTTAATGCCGTTTGAAATGTAAATATCTTTGTGGCCATCTAGATCAAGATCTGCAAATAATCCCGACCAGCTCCAGTCGGTTGCTGCTATACCAGATAACAAGGCAATTTCACTGAATTGGCCATTGCCTAGATTAAGTTGCAGCGTATTTCGAGCAAATTGATGGTTATAGCCAAAGCCCAATTTAAAATGGTAAATGTCGTAGGAATCTTCCCCTGCAGAGCTTTTTAATTTTTTCGGGTCCGCGGGAAGCATATCAAGCGAAAGGATGTCAGGGTGGCCATCGTTATTGATATCGCCAATATCGTTGCCCATGGAAAATCTGCTGGTATGTTGTATGGAGGCTTCTAGCTGTTCTGTAAAAGTACCATCTCCATTGTTGATGTATAAATAATCGTTTTCATGAAAATCGTTGCCAATATAAATATCAGGATAACCATCCCAATTGACATCGCCTACAGCAATGCCGAGGCCATACCCTAAGGCACTGCTATATATTCCTGCGGCCTTTGTGACATCTGTAAATCTACTCCCGTCATTCCGCATGAGCTTGTCCCCTGCAAGAGGATGAAATTCGTTCCGGATGTCTGCTTTTCCATAAGTGCCGTTGGAGTGCACGGAGTGATTGAGCATAAACATGTCCAAATCGCCATCCAGGTCGTAATCAAAAAAAGCGGCTTGGGTAGAAAATCCCTTCAGATCTAAGCCCCAAGTCTTGGCTTGATCTTCAAACTGTGGAATACCGTTGTTATCATTTCCAAGATTTATATAAAGTTGGTTTCTCCCTATAATGTGTTTATAATCCCCGAGTTGGCTCACATATATATCCATTTTGCCATCGCCATTCACATCTGCCATTGTAACACCCGTAGTCCACCCGTTTTTGCCTGTTACCTTGGCTTGTGCCGTTGCGTCTGTAAATGTTAAATCGCCATTGTTGATATATAACTTATTTGAATTCAGATTAGAAGTGAAATATAGGTCGGCAAGCCCGTCGCCATTTACATCACCTGCAGCCACACCGCCACCGTTGTAGAAATAGAGGTAATTAAATACATTCATTTGAGGGGTTGGCTCCAAGGTATTTTGAAATGTAATTCCTGTTTTGTCAGATGATAACAGCTCAAATCTTTTTTTATCCTGGCAAGCCAAAGCGGCGATCATCAAGAAAGACAATGCTATTGTTTGCTGTATTTTTTTCATAAGCTTTTCTTTAGCCACAAACGTCATCGGATTGCTAGGAGATTTTTAGTACCCCATTGTTTTTAGCAAAGGTAATTTTCATTTCTCTTCGCCCGCTGTGGTTTATATTTTCATGAACCTGGTACTATTTGTAAAATTAAAATTCGTAAAACTCCAACTTCTCATTGTTTTTGGCCAAAATTAGTAGTCTTTTATTACCCACAGACCGAATAATAGCTGCTTTTCGAACAACGCCTTTTATATTTAAGCCTGTGCTACTGAAATCTTCTACGCTGAATTCTCCATCTGTAAATCGTAGAATATGACCATAATTAGCATCATATCTCCCTTCCTCTGGTTTTGTACCAGAAAAATTTCCAGCAAGAAAAATTTCCGGTATACTGTCTCTGTCAAATTCAGCCGAAATAACAGTATTGATAGGGGAAAATTGCACGATATCTGGTAATGCTTCTGTCCTGAAAGATCCATCGCCATTGTTGAATATAGCGGTAGATGCCATGGTATAAATTTTATTTACAAACGAGTTGGATAGCTGGTCCTTCGAGAAAATTTCTGATACAGTCTTTCCCGCATAGTCTTTATGAAAGATAAATTTCTTTTTTAAAGAAGGAATTTGTCGAATTAATTCAGATTTTAGAGCCATGGGATAAAGTTTCTCGTCTTGGTGATAAGCAAAAATATGTTCCATATTACCATTGTCATCAAAATCATTCATAAAGAGGGTGAGGGGCTGTTCTTTGGAAGTCCTAAATCGCGAGTTAAGTCCCCAATTCCCTGCAATAAAATCCATATATCCATCATTATTCAGATCTGTAGCCTCTATTGTGTTCCACCATCCTTCAGATTTCTCCAAACCGGGAATATTATTAAGTCTTTCGAGATTGGTGCCGTTATTTTTAAATAAAACTATAGGCATCCACTTTCCTACAACGGCAAGATCCAGATCGTTATCATTGTCATAATCTAACCAGGTAGCATCGGTTACCATTCCAAGTGAACCCATATGTGGTGCTGTTCTGGCCGTCACATCTTTGAATTGGCCGTTCCCGTCATTTTGTAATAAATGGCTAGGGGCGGCAAGGCCATATTTTCCAGGCACCGCTCTCGTTCCAACAAATAGATCTTGGTCCCCGTCGTTGTCATAATCTGCTACTTCCACACATGAGCCCATCTCATGGAATCGAGGCAAAGCGCCTTCAGATAATTCATATATGGGCGATCCATTTTCGAAACCTTTCAAGAAATACAACCTATCCTGATACTCCGCTGCATTTTCTGGAAAAGAGTACCCACCGCTTACTACATACAAGTCAAGGTCGTTATCATTATCAGCATCAAAAAACACAGCATCCACATCTTCTTTGAGAGCATCGTTTTCAAAAGCAGTTTGATTGGATGAATTAAATTCCCCACTTTGATTTTGCAGGTAAATTCTTCCAGATGAACCGGAAGCACCTCCAATAAAAAAATCATCCAGCCCATCTTGATTGATATCTCCTACAGCCAATGCCGGACCTTCTTTGGAAAGCATATGATATATTAAGCCTTCTCTATGGAAATCGATGAACTTATCTTCTTTATGCGTATAGGGCGGATAAAGTGCCACAGTTTTTAGGGAAAACATCGTCGGCTCGTCAACAGGTGTTGGAGCATCAAAAGGCACAGCATCTTTTATGGTAAGCTCTAAATGCTGATTGGATTTAACATCTGTTAATTTCTGTCTTTTATTATAGCCCCAGTGTATGATTAGACTATCTAGTTCCGTTACAGTATCCAAGCCCATGGTAATTACATAATCCATGGAAGATTGAAATCCCTTCGTAGGGACGTTTTCCTGCATAATAATTAGCTTGCCTGCATAGGCAGTTACTCGGGCACCAACACCAAATTTATTCTTCAGTGGCCCTTCCAAAGATAATTTTAAGTAGTTTTTATCGGAGATTGTATTGGTTTCATTTCTATAAATAAATACCTCTTGATTTACATTATTTACTATCAAATCCAAATCGCCATCATTATCTAAATCGCCATAAGCCGCTCCATTGGAGAAGGAGGGTTCAGCCAAGCCCCATTCAGATGCTACATTTTTAAAGGTTAGATTTTCCTCTTTCTTGAATAAATAGTTACTGAGTTTATTAGAAGGCATTCGATCGACTAACTTTTGAAAATCGACTTTCTCCTGTCGCATGGCTGCTATCATATTTTCTTCGTTGGCGAGAAAGCTGAGAAAGTCCTGGTCGGTAAGATCTTTATAAATTCCATTGGTAACAAAGATCTCCTTATGTGAATCGTTATCAAAATCCGCAATTAAAGCGCCCCAACTCCAGTCTGTTGCATCTACCCCCGCAAATTGTCCGATTTCTAAGAATGATCCATCCCCTTTGTTCAATTGCAATGTATTACGCATGGAATGTTCGTAATAATCATTCGATAACTTGGTCTGATAAAGATCATAACTATCAAAACTAGTGGTAGTTTTTAACCTGTAGTCTGTTTCAGGAAGCATATCGGTTACATAAATTTCAGGAAAGCCGTCGTTGTTAATATCCGCAGCATCCGTTCCCATAGAGAAATAACTTGTATGACCAATCCTCTGAGGCAGTTCTTCACTAAAGGTGCCATCTTTCTGGTTTATATACAGGTAATCTCTTTCAAAGAAATCATTTGAAACATATATGTCCAACCAGTTATCCTGATCAACATCAGTGATGGTGACTCCTAAACCAAAACCTATCACACTTCCAAAAATACCCGCTTTTTCGCTTACATCGGTAAATATTACCGAATCGGAATTGTTTCTAGGATTAAGTTTTCCGCTTATGGGCGTAGTTGAAATCATTTCATTTCGATACAATTTATCGCCTCCGGTACTGTCTCTCTGGTCCCGGATATTTTCATAGCCTAGTGAGGAAACCGGTCGGAAAGAATTATTAAGAACATAACAATCAAGATCTCCATCCTGGTCATAATCAAAAAATACTCCATGGGTACTAAAACCTTTATCGTCCAGATTGTACACCTCGCTTTTTTCTGTAAATGTAAGGTCTCCATTATTGATAAATAATTCATTTTCGCGCTTGCCTCCTTTTACATCCCCCGAATTACAAACATAGATGTCTAATAAGCCATCTCCATTGATATCGGCCATACTTACTCCTGTTGACCATGATCTGTTCCCACCCACCCCAGCCTTTTCGGTGATATCCTCAAACTTGAAATCCCCTTTGTTAAGGTATAGCTTATTAGCTTTCATGTTTGCAGTAAGATAAACGTCTGATAGACCATCGTTATTAATGTCACCTATTGCTACGCCACCTCCGTTGTAATAATTGCGATAGCGGAATACATCAAAATCTTCCTTTAAAACCAATTCATTTGTAAAATTTACTCCGGTTTGGGAAGAGGGGAGGAGGGAAAATCGCTTTAGTTCTGCTGATTTTTTTTCGCTCTTGCAGCTAAAAAGAAATAACAATAGTAACGAAAGGAGTAATGAATTTTTCATGCAAAGGACAAGGTAAATTTATCCAATATGGATAAAAGTAAAAAAGAAAGCAAGCGATTATAAAATCACTTGCTTTAAAATCAATGACTTAAAATATTAGTATCCTGGATTTTGCTCCAGATTGGGATTGGAGTCCAATGCTTGTTGAGGAATAGGAAATAAAACCCGAGTAGGATCAGTTACTGTTTTATCCTTCCATACGTCGGTAAAAGTTCCAAACCGAATTTGATCTGTTCTTCTTACGCGTTCCCAGTATAATTCTCTACCTCTTTCATCTAAAATAACATCCAGACTAACGGGAATCGGTCCAACTTCTCTAAAAGACCTTAATTCGTCAAGCATATTTTGCGCAGTTTGCCCCATTGTTGGGTTTCCACCCCTTAGCATTGCTTCTATTTTCATAAGATAAACATCAGCATACCTGAATAAAACCAATGAGCCAATATTATCACCCGGGAAATATTTAAAAACACGTATACCAGCTTCATCATCATTACCAAAAATTTCTACTTCTTTAGTAAATGTTAGCTGTGTTCCTCTTCTGTTCATTACCGGCTCACCCATAGTATTGACCTGAGGACCGATTTTAAAACCTGGTCCATAACTTGGATCTTCGCCCAATCTTTCATCGTTTTCATCAAATTTATCATAAAAATCCGCAAGCGTTGTAAAGCCATTCCATCCTCCTGGGGTTTGATTATAATGGGCTCCCATAAAATAATATTGCTCAGGTGGTGCAGTAATTGATTTATCGGCAACAAATATTATTTCAGTTGAATTTGAATCTGTAAAATTTATAAAATAGTTGTCTTCTAATTCATATCCTGCAGCAGTTATTTTATCAGCATATTCTATAACCTTATTCATATCCTCAGGATTAAATGTAAATGGGCCTGCTGGATTTTCGCTTGTGAATACCGCTTTATTCAAATACATCTTTGCTAATAATGCATGGGCTGCAGCCTTCGTAGCTTTTCCTGGATCTCCAGAAGGACCTCCTTCAGGAAGATCTGGTAGAGCTTCCGTTAAGTCATTGATTACAAAGTCAAAGGCTTCAGTTCTACTCATAACGATAGGATCTATTTCAACTCCCTCATCAATTTCCCTAAAAGGCACTACTCCGAATAGATCAATAACATAAGACATATTATATGCTCGGAGGAATTTCGCTTCTGCAGCTTGTTCAGGGGTGGGATTAGACCCCAAAACCTGATTAGCAATAAATACTGCAGCATTTAAATTATTCCATGAACGTAAAACATAGGCATGAGTAGCATCCCACGTATGTTGGTGCAATGATCGCCAAATACCGTTATCTCCCCAATCTGTTCCCCGGGTAGGTCCCATCATTTCATCAGTCGGGTGCTCCAATAAGGCCATTATGCCGTCTTGCGGAATATGATCATTAAGCCTGCTATAGGCCGTTAGTAGCAAATCTGTAGGGTCGCCTGTACTGACTCCACCTTCACCAGTCGTCACTGGAATTGAATCTGGGAATTCTGTTTCCAGATCAGTGCACCCAAGAATAAAAGAGCTAAAGATGAAGATGCTTAAAAATTGTTTTATAGTTATATTTTTTAACATTTCTGTAAAGTTTATTTTTTATAAAGTTACATTTACACCAAGCGTGAATGTCCTGGATCTTGGATATGGTGTATAATCTATCCCGGCAGAAGGGATATTATCAATCGCTTTATTAGTATCTACTTCCGGATCTTGACCGCTATAATCTGTGATGACAAAAAGATTTTGAGCAGTCATAAATAGTCTTAAGTTAGAAATGTTTTTTACGCTTTCTAGAGGAAAATTATAGCTTAGGGTTACATTCTGTAATCTAACAAAAGAGCCATTCTCTAGGAATCGGGTTGAAACATCCGGTGCATTCAGGGAGGATTCTCCACTACCTGGAACATCAGTTGAAACATTTCTTCCGATTGCCAAAGATCCCGCTGTGAAGAAAGCGTTAGCCGTATTATTGTAAATCTTATGACCAAATTGTCCTGTAAAGAAAAAGCTAAGATCTAAATTTTTATAGCGAAGGTTGTTGGTTAGTCCAGCGGTAACCTTTGGTAGTGGACTACCCCCTGTAAATTGCTGAACATCGCCACCATTATAAACAGCTAATCCTTCTGAATCATATCCAGCAAAATCTCGCAAATAATAGGCATATAAGGGTTGATTATTTGCAATTCTTTGTGCGTAAGCTCCTGTCAAGCCTTGTCCGCTAATTTCACCGGTGTTTGTAATACTATTATAATTCTTCACTATGTTCTTATTATAAGCTGCATTAGCCATAATCTCCCAGGAAAAATCATTATTGTCAACAGCAGTTACTTCCACTTCAAATTCAATTCCTTTATTAATTATATCTGCGTCTAGGTTTCTCCATACAAAGGGTTGTGGCGCTGGTTGTGCGCTTACAACCTGAATTAATAGATCATTTGTGGTTTTGTAATAAAAATTTAATGCTCCTCTTATTCGATTATTAACTAAACCATAATCGAGACCAATATTATATTGCGTTGAAGATTCCCATTTTAAATCCGAATTATTAAAAGCAACATCTCCTAGGAAACCTCCTCCAACATCTCCGTTCTCTGCAAAGGAGTAATCACTCCATCTTTGTCTCTGGTAAACAAGATTATTTGGTATCTCTTGATTTCCCGTTACCCCATAACCAGCTCTTAATTTTAAATCAGAAAAAACATCGGGTGCAAAATCTTCGTCAGATATTCTCCATGCGACAGCAAAAGAAGGGAAAATTCCATATTTATTGTTTTCCCCAAATTTAGTTGACCCGTCAGCCCTTAAAGTGGCAGTAAATAAATATTTGTCTGATAGATTTAAGTTAGCTCGACCATAAAACGATTGCAACTCATCTACTCGATTGGCGGTATTAGCTAGAAACTCAGTAGCTGAGGCTATATTATTGATCATTAATTTAGTGTCACTAGTCCTATAATTTCTTGCTAATAAGGTTTGAGTTTCATAATCAAACCTTTGATAGGAATATCCTAATAAAAAGTCTAGCGTATGACTGTCTCCGATTTCTTTATTGTAAGTAAAATAGTTCTCAGTTAGAATATTATTCTCTCGGATATCAAGAATACCTCCTCTTCCGACATCTTGGATTCCTGCCGCCACTATGTCACTGGAATAAGCGACCTTTCTTGAAGAGGTTGACTGGTCGTAACCTAAACTTGTTGTGAAACTTAGGCCCTGTAGAATTTTATACTCCAAAGAAAAACTCCCCAAAGTTCTGAGAGTATTAGTATAATCCTCACTTAAAGCGAGCATAGCTACTGGATTAAGTTGATCTATCCCAGGTTGATTAAAAGTACCATCATCATTATACACAGGTCTTGTTGGATTAGCAATAATCATTGATCCTAGTAAATCTCCTCGAAATCCTGCATTATTAGTAATTGCCACACCTTCGTCTTTTACTTTTGATATGGTTAACTGAGTAGATAAATTTAATCTGTCTTCCCAAAAGGTTCTGTTAGCGTTAACCCTTGCAGTGATTCTTTCCAGACTACTTTCCTCAATAATGCCTTCTTGGTCCAAATAACCAAGGGATAATCGATAGCTTCCTTTTTCACCCCCACCGCTATAAGAGAGGTTATGGCTATGAGAAATTGCTGTTCTGAAGATCTCGTCCTGCCAATCGGTATTAGCGCCCAAATCTAAAACCTCTCTATCTGCGCCTAATGCTTCAGCACCATTTAGGAATTGTTCTCTATCCAAAAGATCATATTTTTTTGTTATTCTACTTACACTTACAGAGGAAGAATAATCGAGGGCGCCAGTGCCTTTCCTGCCACTTTTAGTAGTAATTATTACAACACCATTAGCGCCTCTTGAACCATAGATCGCTGTTGCAGAAGCATCTTTTAATATACTGATGCTTTCTATATCGTTTGGGTTAATAAAATTAAGCGGATTGCGTGCAGAAGATGTGCCAAAACCAACATCAGTACCTGCACTTGTGGCATCGCTGCCGCTTAAAGGTATTCCATCAACAACATATAAAGGATTATTTCCACTTCTAATAGAAGAGGTACCTCTAATCCTTATGTTCATTCCTGAACCTGGTTCACCGCTTGCTCCCGTGACTTGGACACCTGCAGCCCTGCCTTGGATTAACTGTCCCGGTGAGGCAATAATACCCTTATTGAATTCATCTGAGGTAACTGAAGTAACAGCACCGGTAGCGTCCCTCTTCTCCTGCGAGCCATAACCTATTACCACAACTTCAGAAAGCGATTGAATATCTTCTTCCAAAGCTATATTAAAGTTGTTGCCTGTAATTGACGACACAGGGACTTCCGTATTAGAAAAACCTACAAATGAGAATACTAAAATGTCGGTATCGTTTGCGGAAATGGTGTAATGGCCGTCGATATCAGTTATTGTTCCCTGGCTAGTGCCCTTTATTAGCACGTTGACCCCGGGTAAAGGAGTACCATCAACAGGTGACGTTACCTGGCCACTTATTGTTCGTTCTTGCCCATAAGCGAAATTGTAGCAAGAAAGCAATAAACATACAAGTATCAGCCGATTAATCTTGAGATAAAATTGCTTCATAGTCTTGGGTTTAGTTTAAAAATAGTTGTTTGAGTGGTTTAACTGTGATACTTCAAAAATAATTTGGATACACAACAATGTAATAATTTAATGCCATATTTCATATTGCTTTTTACAAATTTTTTAAAATTGGGACTTTTATTCTTTCAATTTATTAAATACCTATGGTATCATGGATGATCTTGACCAGATTCCTGTTTTAGCTCAAATTATGTTAATTCAAATAAAATTATAGGCTCACCAAATAACAATTAACATTAATAAAATATAGAAGAAAGTTTGAATTATATCTATTAATTTATTGAGAGTCAGTATTTTAATAATGAGCATGATAT
>CAMPJM010000050.1 GCA_946886805.1 uncultured Flammeovirgaceae bacterium
ATTAGTACTTATTACAGTTAAATTAGAGTTTGTTACAAATCATATGTTTTCCAGGTTTTCCTTTCTCTTTTGTTTTAATTGCTTAAAAAAAGAAGGGGAGAGGCCTGTCAATTTTTTAAATTGATTGGATAAATGAGCTACACTGCTATAATTTAATTTGTAGGAGATCTCTGTTAAATTAAGCTCATCGTATAAAAGTAACTCTTTCACTCGTTCAATTTTATGGATAATAATAAACTGCTGAATGGTAATACCCTGCACCTCAGAAAAGATGTTGGACAGGTATGTATAATCATAATCTAATTTTTCGCTTAAATATTCAGAAAAGTTTATAGAAGGCATTTCACTGCAATGATGAACCATTTCTGTGATCACATTTTTAATTTTTTCTATTAAAATACTCTTTTTATTGTCCAGTAATTCTAATCCCGATTTTAAAAGGTTCTTTTTGAGTAAAATCCGGTCGTCCTCTGTTATATCCTGCAAAATTTCAACTGTACCAAGTTCAACCACCACATACCTTAATCCCAGCTTTTTTAACTCCTCTTCCACCATCATTTTGCATCTTAGGCTAACCATGTATTTAATATATAGTATCATGCGCAATCTTCATGTTATGAATTGTATCATCATAATGATAACTTCTTTTTATACGGCAATAATGAAGTAAAGGTGTCTTATAGCTTAACAAAACATTTGGTTTCTAACCCTATTTTGATAGGTAAATCAACGGTCTGTCTTATTTCGAAGCCTGATTTCAAACATTTAGAGATTGAACTGATTTATCAATTAAAGAAATACATAGGTGAAAAATTGAACCGAAACCTTGTAATTACATTTTAAAAATCTATTATGAATAATACCGAAAAAATCAAAGCAACTTATACAATAGGAGGAGATTTAACAGTAAACAGAATGGGTTATGGTGCAATGCGTATAACCGGAGAAGGAATTTGGGGACCTCCAAAGGATAAAAAGGAAGCTATTAGTGTTTTGCAAAAAGCGGTTGAACTGGGAGTTAATTTTATTGATACAGCGGACAGCTATGGTCCTAATGTGTCGGAAGAACTTATTGCTGAGGCCTTACATCCCTACAAAGAAGGACTTGTATTAGCAACAAAGGGTGGTTTTGAAAGGTCCGGCCCCAATAAATGGCATGTAAATGCGCATCCCGATCATTTGAGAAAGGTTCTTGAGGGAAGTTTAGAAAGGCTGAAATTAGATAAAATAGACCTGTATCAATTGCATAGAATTGATACCGACGTTCCATTTGAGAAAATTTTTAAATTCCTTGCGCAAGCTCAACAGGACGGTCTGATAAGACACATAGGATTATCAGAAGTATCCATAGAAGATATAAAAAAAGCACAATCTTTTGTAGAAGTGGTTTCCGTCCAAAACAAGTACAGCCTCGATTACAGGAAATGGGAAGATGAGCTTGAATTCTGTAATGACAATGACATTGCTTTTATTCCCTGGAACCCTATAAATGCCGGAAATCTTAAAGTCCAGGATAAAATAAAATCCACTGCTAAAAAATATAATGCTACAGAAAATCAGATAGCCTTGAGCTGGCTCTTACATAGAGCTCCTAATGTATTACTAATTCCGGGTACATCCAAGGTGAATCATCTGGAAGAAAATATAAAGGCAGCTACTATTTCCTTAACCAAACAAGAAACTGAAGAGCTGAATGCCCTTTCATAAGATCCATTCAGATTAATCTTTTGAAGATATTAAGTCAAATAAGAAAAAAATTCATTAACCAGTCAGCATCCTCGCCTGAATCAGGAGAGGATCTTTTTATAATAGTACGGGAAGAAAAACATTTATTCATATTCCAGACTAATTATTCCCCAAGTCGTTAGATATAAAATATATAACAGTTGATTCTGAATCAATATTTAGAATCAACTGACAAATAAATCCCATTAAATACCTTAAAATATAAAAAAATGAAATTCCAAATAACAATACAAAATGCCAGTACTATTGAAGAAGTGAAGGAGTATTGGTCTATTGAAGATTATATTCAATTATTAGAAAGATTTAATTATCCTGATGCCGATAAAGCTGAGAAAAATAGTTTAAGAGAATTGCTTATGATGGCCATAACAGATTTTGAACCCAATGAAGCAGCTGCAATTATCCTTGAATATAAATTGGGAGATCAATTAAATGAAGGACAGATTGAACAGATTTCCAATGATATCCTACTGGATAAAATAGCAGAGGAATATCCGGAAATGAGTCTTCATGCAACTCTTTTTCACATTAATCAGCTTTTATTTAAAGCTTTTAACGGTAAATTCCCTAATACAAAGGCAACCTCTATTGAATTTTCAATTAATCCGGTAGATACAAAAGAAGATATTGTTTTTACTAAAGAGGTAGTTTTAAAATTATGGAATTCAGGATTGTCAGATGGAAATCTGATCAAAAGGTTATTTACAGAACAGATGACTGATAATATAGCTTTTCATGAGGCAGAAGATATTCTATGGGAATTAAAATCAGCAGACAATATTAACTTCAGTTTACTAACTTCTCAATATTGGCTAAGCACTGAAGACATTACTGCAAATGAATTTGAGTCAGAATATGAAAAAGTTGAGGAATCTGAGGAGGCTTAGGTTTGTAAAAAAAAGACTGCTTCAATGATTAATAATTGAAGCAGTTTCACCGTAGAAATTTGGCCCCGGTTGAACAAGGACAGATAATTGTAATGTTAATTCCTGTCCGATTTTTTTGCTGCTTTTTCTGCTTTCCGGTTCTGTTTTTCAGCATCTTTACGAGCGTTTTGTGCTCTCTTCTCCATTTTCTCCGCTTTTCGAGCCTGTTTGGATGCATTATTCGCTTCCTTTTCAACCCTCCTTGCTTCTTTGGCTTTCGCCTTATATTCCCTGGTTGATGCTTTTGCGTTGTCCGACCTTTCTTTGTTTAATTGGACTTGTGCTTTTTCTTTTTCTTTATCAGTTTGTGAATCATCTACAATGGATGAACTACTGGAATCATACTCCTGAGCATTAGCAGGGTTAGAAAATGCCAGAAACATAGCTACTGTTAATAAAATTAATAGTGATTTCATTTTTTTTAGTTTTAATCAGATAATAATCCTGATATATTGTTTAACGCAGAGGTTCTGTAAATAACCGTAAAAAATCTAAATATTATGGAATATTTTAAATGGGAATAGATTTTTTAAAATACCAGGATAAGTTATAGTAAGGGCCTTAAATAAAAAAAAAGGTTAGATAAGCCTCAAACTAAACTTTATCTAACCTTTTCACTTAAAGTAAGGCGGTGAAAAAAATTAACTCACACCCAATTTTCTAATATGTGTTAAATGAGAGGCAACTGCCTTTAAAACTGTTGGATATTCATGATAAGCAATGTTGAATTCCTGACAGGTCTCTTTTACAAATTGGTTTATTTTAGGATAATGAACATGACTGATCTTTGGGAATAAATGGTGCTCCACCTGAAAATTTAAACCACCTAACATCCAGGAGACAAGCTTGTTGTTTGTGGCAAAATTAGCCGTTGTGCTTATTTGATGAACGGCCCATTCGTTGTTAATTTTATTGGTTATTTTATCGGGAGACGGAAACTCCGTGTGCTCTACCATGTGTGCCAGTTGAAAAACCACACTTATAGTAATGCCACAAACAAAGGCTATTATTCCGAAGCCAATAAGCGCTGACCAACCTACTACGGCAACAGGAATAATCAGATATACTACTATATAAGCAATCTTGGTAAGCCAAAAGATAAGATGTTCTCTGAAATTTAGGTCCTTGGTTACTTTCCCTGTAAAGTATTTTTCAAAATCCTGGTAGAAAATCCAAGCGACATAGGAGATCCCGTATAAAAAAACACAATACAGGTGTTGAAACCTATGAAACCAATATTTAGGTTGGTTTTCATGCAAGCGCATAAAATGTTTTACCTCGATATCAAAATCCATACCATCAATATTGGTATAAGTATGGTGATTGATATTGTGTTTGATTTGCCAGAAATAAGAATTCCCACCCAATACATTTAAGGAATAAGCAGAAGCTCTGTTGAGCCACTTCTTTTTTGAAAATGAATTATGCCCGCCTTCATGCATGACGTTAAAGCCAATCAGGGCTAAATTAAGCCCTAGTAAGCCGCATAAAATGACAGAAAGCCATCCTGCCGGTGTAAAGAAAACGAGAACGATGTATAATATTATTGCTGAGGCAACTTGGAAAATACTTTTAAAGTAAAGCTTTCCGTTACCAGAGGTAGTAATTTTATTTTGAGAAAAGTACCCGTCAACTTTAGTCTTTAATGATTTAAAGAAGGGACTTTGTGTACTGTTAAATGTGATTTTTGACATAAAGTGAGAAACGTTCCAGCTATAATAAGCAGTAATATACAAATTAGGTTCAAAGATATCGTTTATAAATTTAATCAATTATTTTATTAACAGGAATACATTACGCTTAATTTGCTTTATCAGCCCCTACTTTTCGTCTAATCCTATGGGTTCTTCTTGTTTTAGATCGTAAAAACCGATCCTATAAAAGAATGAGTTTTAAGCAATTTTTTTAATATTCTGCCATTTATATAGTCAATCAGGTTTAATACTTACAGGCAAATTGTCAATACCAAGATATACGATCATCGGTAGTTGCTATTTTTTTACGATATTAATTTTAAATTATTTTTTTTAATTTCTATGAACACCAGCAAATTATTTTTTTTCATAATACTCATATTCCCGTTTTCATTTCTATACGGCCAGACAAATCTTACGGCAAATGTTCATGTACCTGAATATTCAGCCGGGTTTAGGCTTGGAACCAATTTGGGAGGACATCAAGGCAAGTGGGATGATATAAAACTTGCTACAATAGCGGCAGGATCAGAAATACAGGGGGTTCCTGGGGCAGGATGTAATAATCTAAGGCTGTCTCTTCCAAACGCTTTTTTGGAGAGGTGGGGTTATGAAATAAGGAAAAATACTTTCAGTGATTATAAAGAAAAGCTCGGAATGAGCCAACATACAGTCTTTTTAGGGGGGCCTTCTGATATCAATATCGACAAAACTATCTTCTGCAGTGCGAAGGGAAGCTCCAAGATGTTCAAAAACATGTATGAGCCAATTTGGGATAATGGTGAAAATGGTACTCCTGTAAATGAAAAGAATGTTTTTGCATTATATGTCTTTAAAACGGCGACCGTGTATGGAGAAACCGTAAGATTTTGGGAAATCTTTAATGAACCGGATTATACTTCTTCCGACAAAGGATGGCAGGAGCCAGGTTCAGCTGATAATTGGTGGAAAAGAGATCCTGCCCCATGCGAATTAAATAATTTGCTTGCACCTGTACAGCATTATATCAGGGCATTAAGAATCGCCTATGAAGTTATCAAGTACATAGATCCGGATGATTTTGTATGCGTGGGAGGCATTGGTTATGAAAGCTTTTTGGATGCTGTTTTACGAAACAGCGATAATCCCGATGGAGGAAAAATCACTTCTGCTTATCCACTTAAAGGAGGGGCCTATTTTGATGCGCTTAGCTATCATTCCTATCCGATGTATGAGACCAGAGAATATACCGATGGAAAATGGGTGCCTATGAGGCATTCTGACAAGGCGGTTGAAGTATTCATAAATGCTAAAACAAGGAAAGAAGAGGTTTTAAAAGAACACGGATATGATGGTGGCTTATACCCAAAGAAGCGAGTAATAGTTACAGAAACAAATATACCACGCAGAGCTTTTGATAATTACATAGGTTCTGAAAAAATTCAGTACAATTATCTGTCAAAAATAATTATCAAAGGACAAAAAGAAGGTATTGATCAAATCCATACTTTTGCTTTAACAGATTCTAAAACGGCAAATGGCCCCTATGATGTGATGGGCTTTTACCCCAACCTTTCCACTGTTAATCCTTTTGAACAAAAGGAATATCTATCGGCAGTAGCCACTAGAAACGTGATGCAAATCCTTGAGGGTTACAAGTATTCTGACTTTAGGACAGACGCCCTTTCTCTTCCCGAGAATATTGATGGTGCGGCTTTTGTGAAAGATGGAACTTATATATATGCCTTATGGGCAAAAACCAGCATCGACAATAAAGAAGAGGCAACTGCAAGTTACTCTTTTCCATCTAGTTGGGGAGTTGCAGGCTATGAAAGATATGCATGGAATTATACTCTCACAAAAGATATTAAAAATGGTTCAGGAACTACTATTCAACTTGACGAATCTCCCTCTTTTTTTATTTTAGATAATGAGTATGTTCTGGGGGTAAAAGAATTTGAAGAAGACGGTGTAAAAATATATCCCAATCCAGCTTCCAATAAAATCCATATTACATCTAATGAAAGAGCAATGTCCTGGAAAAATGGGAAAGTATTGGATACAAAGGGTAGGGTAGTCAATTCGTTTTCCATTGAAGAAGGTTCTTTTAATTTCGTTTTAGAGATAGATCTTATGCCAGGACTGTATTTTATAAAACTTGATGGAGAGGAGGGGAATTTGGTTAAGAGGATGATTGTGGAATAAGTATTTAATATTGCAGGCTGTGTTTGCAGTTGCAAAGCACTGTACCCTTTGCATTGTGATTTCGCCCTTTCAGGGCTATGATTGACCTTAGTTCTTCTTCTTTTGAAACATAAAAGATAAGAATATTATGAGAATCAATTTAGAGCCCCAAAGGGGTGAATTCTCCAATCCATGGGTGTAACCCGTCGATATGCAAAGGGCTATGATTACCTCAATATTTCCTTATGTTTTTTTGAAGTATAAAAAGATAAGAGTATTATTAGAATCAATATTCAAACCTCTTAATTGATGGGCCTAACCCATCAACACAAAAACCTGCTATGGGACAATCTCTTGTTAAAAACTATATTCACTTGATTTTCAGTACCAAATACAGGGAAGAAATGATATTTCCTCCTTATGAACAAGAATTACACTCTTATCTTGGGGGTGTTTGTAAAAAGCTTGAATGTGCTCCAATAAAAGTTGGAGGTTATACCGATCATGTGCATATTCTATGCATGCTTTCTAAAAAGATTGCATTAATGAAGCTGCTGGAAGAGGTTAAATCACATTCTTCTAAATGGATGAAAACAAATCATAACTCTCTTAGTAATTTTTACTGGCAGGATGGCTATGGTGCTTTTTCAGTAAATCCGAGCCAAGTGGATAGGGTTATAGCTTATATAGCCAATCAACACGAGCATCATAAAAAGAAAAACTTTCAAGATGAATACAGAATATTTTTAAACAAGCATAAAGTTGATTATGACGAGCGATTTGTTTGGGATTAATATTGACAGATTTTCAGTATAAGCCACCGCTCTCCCGGATTTGCAATTCGGAAGCTTTAACCATGGATTTGTAATCCCTTTGCTACACATTCAAAAACGCATAACAAATGCTAATAATATGAAGGTCGGGATTACAAATCCAGACCAGCGTTTTTACAAGAACCGGTCGGACGGCTGGGGATGATATTCAAACCTTGGCTGTGAATTGCTTTGTAGAGTTTAAAAAAAACAAAGAAGCCGTCCGACCGATTGCTCCGAACTTCGCCCATCTTCCCGCTTCAATATCTTTTTTGAAGTATAAAAGATAATAGTATTATTAAAATCGAATATTTAGGAGCCCCAAAGGGGTGACATCGCCAATCGATGGGTGTAGCCCGTCGATTATACTCTTTAGCTGCAAAGGGCTGTACCCTTTGCATTGTGATTTCGCCCTTTCAGGGCTATAAATGTCTTCAATATTTTCCCATATTTTTTTGAAGTATAAAAGAGTGGAGGATTATGAGAATCAATTCTCGGAAGCCACCGCTCTTCCGATTTGCACTTCCATCTTCCATCTTCTATCTTCAAACTCCCAATCATCAATTGCTTTTTCCCATGCCAACACTACTTTAAAAATAATTGTATCTTTGGAACGTTCTTTGCCAGAACGAAACAAACGTTTGTAAACACCTATATGAATATCAACAAAATTTTAGTATTCGGACTTCTTCTATTAGTGGCTTCCTCCTGCAAATCACTTGTTGCCCCCGAATTTAAAGATGTAAAGGATCTAAAAGTGGATTTGGCCGGCTTTACATCAGTAAATGTAACCGGAGAGGCTTTGTTTTATAATCCAAATAGCACCTCAATTACCATTAAAGATATAGAATTGGATGTAGCCGTAGACAATCAAAAGGTTACACATATCAGCAAAACTTTTGATATTAAGGCTTTAGGTGAACAGGATTTTACGGTTCCGATTGATTTGAAACTACCTTTAAAAGATTTGCAAATTAATTCTCTTTCTTCCGCAATAAACATGTTGAGCGGGGAAGAAAAGGTGCTGCACTTTCTAGGAACGATAAAAGTCAAAGCTTATGGAATTAATTTTAACGTGCCCATCGATCATAAAGAGGCAGTAAAGCTGCGGTTGTAAAAAGCTTACTATATTAGAATATTATTCATTTCGATTTGTACCTACCAAAATCTTTAATTTTACCTGCGAGATTGGTGGTGACATGTGCTGGTAAGATAGCTTCCGATACGGTGAGTTTTCTCTAATCGCCACCCGTCTGATGGCAGAAAAAGCCGTACTGACGGATTCGCGATCCTTGTGCAGCTAAGCGGACCTTTAATCCTTTAATTTTATCGCTTACTTGCAGCTTCTCTTTTTGCGCTATACGTTGATTCAAGGTATAGTAGTACTTTTTGAAAGCTTTCATAATTAAATCTCGAGCTTATAGCTTTCCGTTTTCCATTCTTTAGCTCCAGGTTGATCGCATATACCTTGCCTAGTCTAAAAAAGTAAGCTTCCTGTAAATTCCATTGTTTGAGGTCTTTTGATAAATCAACCGCTTCTTTTGAAAATGGATATCTTAAGATCAGTGAATCTCCCTCAATTCGAACATCTGTACTTTTCCTGAAAAAGAAAAGTGCGGGCGCAATAATGATCAATAATACAATAGTGGCTCCTACTATAATAAGCGTGCTATCCATGTGTAAACTACAATCTATAAGTTAGTCGATTTTCTAAAATATAACTCAATGTCTATCCTTTGGTTCAGAATTTGAATCATAGTAATCCAATAATCACATAAATCATAGTTCAGACAAAGAGAATTGTCATTTCCAAGGCAGTTTTCCTTCTCGTATTGCAACCGTCAGCACGTAAAGTTTTAATTTATGGATCCACGATTAGCTGTTGTAAAAATTTAATGATATTATTAAGCTGCAAAACACAAGATTGGCTCATGAGAACATATTTATTGATATTGCTTTTGTTTTTTTCTGTGGCATGTAACGAAGCAGAAAATTCAATGTCGGGTGACGTTAATGCTGAATTTGATGAAATGATGTATATTCCTCCCACGCACCAGCCACCGTCTCCTCAGGAAGAAGGCGAGCCGGTAAAGATTACGAAAAAGGTGATTAAAACCGGAGGTATCGATTTCCAAACGGAGGACATAGAGGAAACATATAAAGCGATAGGACAGGTTCTTCCAAAATACGGTGCCTACATTGAGGATGAAAACCAGTCGAAGTCTACTCACCAGATTACCTATAGTCTCACCATTAGGGTGCCGTCCCCGATATACGATTCGTTGTTCTCGTCGCTGACCAATATTGCCGCGCAGGTGGATCGAAAACATTCGAACATTGAAGATGTAACGGAGCGATATTATGATTTGAAGGCAAGGATCAAGAACAAAAAGGTGCTCGAACAACGATATCTGGAGCTTTTATCTAAAGCCAACAAAATAAAAGATATTCTGGAGATTGAGAAAAACCTGAACGAGATAAGGGTTGAAATTGAGCAGCTTGAAGGTCAGTTTAATTACCTGAGCAAACAGGTGAAGTTCAGTACCATTAAGCTCATGTTTTATGAGGTGTTGCCTTATAAGTATGATTCTTCTCAGCGAGAGGGCTTTGGTGCACGCCTTCTTAGCGCATTGGATGATGGTTGGCAGGGCTTCCTGGCGTTTGTCGTTGGTTTTATCTCGTTATGGCCCTTTATTCTTTTGATTGGCGGGCTTGTCTTTGTCTTTAGAAGATATAGAGGGAGATCGAAGAAAGGAAGTAGCTGATCTCATTTTGAGAAGTAGAAGCCTCAGTTAGCACATAACGTTGCTTTTGAACCTCAGAGTCCTCTGAAAAAGAGAGACTCTGAGGGGTAAAAATCATGCGATACAAGAGCGAGATGCTCATATTTATCAGGACGTAGCGAGACGCTACGACCAGAGAGATTTTTTCATCCTGCATAATTGGAGAGAAGTTCCCTCGTGCCTCGGGATGACCTAAAAGATGGAGAGTGTGGCCAGCAGCTAAGGGCTTACTAAAATTATTTCAGCAAAAGCCTCCGCTAAGCTGGCTCCCTCTTCAGGGGAGCTGCCGACAAGCTGAGGGTTTTTCTTTGGGAATGTCATTCCTGATTCTCCAAGGCTTTTATCTTGTAGCTGCTCTTTTGGGTAAATGTCCTGCCAAACATATCCGTGGCTTTTATTTCTATGGTATGTTCTCCCAGTTCCAGATCTGTCGGAATTTTACCTCTCCATAAATGTGTAGATTCCACAGGATTGGATGGTCGTCTCCCTGGCATCAGCTCTTCTGTAAAATCCCATTCATGAAGTTTATGTAAAAACATAGGATCATAATTTTTTTGATAGTCCATTCTTTTCCATTCTCCATTATCTATGCGATACATTAAAGTGTCTTTTTCGCTTCCCATGAAGAAGTTGGCATAGATACCAGCAGAGGTACGTTGATTTTGCTGGACTACTTTTGGAGCGAATATTTCCATTCTATAATCGTCATCATAACCAGCAGCTTTATAGTCTATTGTATATTGGTTACCCTCAAAATTAATGAAGGCATAGCCCTTTGGCGTTCCATCGCGCATGGTAGAAATCGGAATGCCCGCATCGTCAAGTTTGCCCGAATACCAATCTCCGGAAGTAGTCCCTACATTGTAGTGATGGTGAGGCTTTTCCTGTCTCCAGCCATCTGCTGTAGTGAAAATGTCTTGGCGTTGAATATGGGTATGGGCTGAAAGCGAGAGTGTATTGGGAAAATCCTTCAGCAGGTCAAAAATTTGCTGCCTGTCCTCATCTCTAAATGGGTCTCCATCACCGGGTTCACTAATCGGAATGTGAAAAGCAAGGACTACTAAATTATCTTTGGGAACATATTTAAGATCATTTTCAATAAAATCCAGCTGGTCGTTTCTAAATCCTCCCCAATATCCTTTACCATCTCTTGGATCAGGATAAAGCACATCATCCAAAACGATGAAATGAACCTTTCCATAATTAAAAGCATAATTGGCCGGACCAAAATGGGCCTCGAAGGTTTCATCTGACAGTGAATCTTCCTTTGCATCAAAATTAAGATCATGATTCCCCAATAGATTATACCAGGGGATTCCAACCTTTTTGACAGCCGCGATATAAGGATTGAACAAGCTTAAATCATTGCCCACGAGATCACCAAGACTTAAACCGAATGCTACATTTTTAATTCCTTCAACTTCAGCTACTATACCACGGGCAAAGAAATCTACTTCTTCTTTTGTATAGGGTTGCGGATCCCCAAAAAGAAGGGCTTTAAAGTTGTCCTGCTCAGCAGCGGGAATTAAGGCGAAGTCAATGCTTTTTGGCAACTTTCCGGTTGCCGGTACTCCCTCAAATTCGAAATCAGGGGAACCTTCGGGTTTATGGTTATAGAAAAACTGTGCCTGGTTATTTTCGTTTACCTGGGTTTTGTATCCGGAAGGTTTGACAACAAAAATAATATTGTCTTTCCCAATGGGAAGCGAATACTTTCCAGAATTGTCAGTAAGTGCCACCTCCCGACCATTGGATACCGCCACCTTTTCAATGCCTTTTTCCCTGCGTTCTTTTTTCCCATTTCCGTTCAAATCTTCATAAACAAACCCACTTACAAATTGTGCTTTGATTTGAAATCCCGCCAGTAATATGATGGCTACTATTATTAATTTTTTCATTGATGTTTTTTGTTTTGTTGATAGATTACTTCATCAGTCTTGCAGGGTAAACGTCTTTCAAGTTAAATTTATCTGCTCTCTAACTTCAAAAAGCTTTTGAATTCGAAAGGTTATTTTTTGCCATGCTGAGGCACAGCTAGCCCCGTACTTTGAGGCGGGGAAGCATCTTGGTTCGTTTCGACATATACCAACGCCAGCGATTTCGTCATAACTTTTTAAAAATGCTGCTGCTCGTAAGCGGTGTCTTTATATGAAAGAGCAATAAAATAATTGTGTTTCCCAAGATGCTTCCTATCGCATGACAAATCGAAGCTTTTGCAGTTTTATTTTTCGTCATGCTGGAGAGCGACCTATTTCGTATTCTTCGAATATCCAATTATTGATCTTTTTTGCTTTTGATTTCGAGAAACTTGGAAATTTCAAACGCACGCCAAAAAGCTATTCCCCTGGCCATTCCAGCCTTTAACAGCTATTTTTTCGTTAATTTCTTTCCCAGCCATGCTGGCCGGTCGGTCGTGATGCCCTTCACCTGCATTGCCACTAACTTTTTTGCTACAGTAGCATCGTTAACGGTATACACGTACACTTCCAATCCTTCGCTGTTCATCCTTTCCATGAAATCCTCAGTGACAAGGGGATGGTGCACATCCAAACCGTCCAAATTATTTTCTTTTACAACCTGAACAGCCTCATCAACGGAATAATCTTTAAATGTATGCAGGAGCCAATAAGCGGGGATAGAAGGCATTTGCTGTTTTGCTTCTATAATGGCTTCTTTGTTGAAGCTAATAATGATTAGCTGCTCCTGAATGCCACTTTCCGAAATCACTTGCTTTAAATAAGGAACAATATTTTCCTGTGACTTAATTTCAATGACAAGAATCTTATCTTTTGGGACAACAGCTAACACTTCTTCTAAAAAGGGCATTTTTTCTCCCTTATATTTTTTATTTTTCCAGCTCCCCACATCAAGTTTCCGAAGTTCAGTAGCATTGCTTTCTTTAATAATCAAATTACTCCCGCTAGTCCGCTGCGTATCCTTATCGTGATTTACCATAATGCGATTGTCTTTGGAAAGGTGAATATCGATTTCCACAGCATCGGCGCCCTGTTCATATCCCAGCTTCACTGAGGATATGGTGTTTTCCGGCGCATCATGAGAAGCGCCTCTGTGTGCTATTATCTGCTGGGCCATCACCGGGATAGAGACTACACTTCCAAATAGTATTAAAAGAACAAACTTTAAGTATTTCATATGGTTTTATTTACAAACTGAACTCGATTTAAATGCTTGGTTATACTTATTTTCATCTTTTAGACCTACTACACGGCTACTGTTGAATTTCATTCTTACTTTTTGTCATTAAATTTCAGCGAGTGCTAAAGATCTTTTCAGTAAAAGATTGATTTTTGTACGACCGGCCTTATTCATTTTAGGTATTTTCCTCACCAAATTGGATCAGAAATA
>CAMPJM010000051.1 GCA_946886805.1 uncultured Flammeovirgaceae bacterium
CTAAATTCACACAACAAATTTAATAACAAAATTTTATTCAATCTTTCTACAAATCCAAAAAAGGCAAAATATTAAAAAGTTTTACCTGTTTTTTTTTTTATTATTCTTTCTATTAAGTTTTACAACTTCCTGCAGTGATGATGGAGATCCTGGTCCTCAAGGTCTGCCCGGTGCCGACGGGGCTCAAGGGCCTCAGGGAGAGCCTGGAATAGATGGTGAGCCAGGAGCAGCAAATGTGATTTCATCTGATTGGTACGCACCCGTTTGGGACGTAACTGATGAACCGACGGTAAAAAATTCAAGAGTCACAGAACAACTGATTACACCTGAATTTTTGAGAGGCAATGTTTTGCTAGTCTACAGAAAATACGAGTGGAATGGCGTGAT
Source organism: uncultured Flammeovirgaceae bacterium (assembly GCA_946886805.1). The sequence goes on from CAMPJM010000051.1 coordinate 388, forward strand.
ACAAATAGACATGTTGCCACAACTGGTTGTAAAGCCGGACGGAACCATCTCAACCAAGTTAGAGGCTTATACTTATGGAAATGGCATCTACATCAAGATTGTTTCCTATGGCTCAGATCTTTCTCCCATTTATTATGATGAGCGCAATATGTTTAAATATATTCTAATTCCAGGGAGCGAGTTTACAAATAGTGAAAGCAGGACTTTAGGCTCTGTAGATCTAAATGACTACGAAGCAGTAAAAGCATATTATAACATTTCTGATTAATAAGGTCAAAATAAAATAAAAATATATTCAGCACTGGTAACCATTTCAAAAATTAGATCACAAAGAATATATAAGATTTTAATGGATACCCAAAATTACACATTATGAAAAAGTTATTTTTATTTCTTTCCTTACTTTTTTTTATCCTTACCGTTCAGGACGCTGATGCACAATTGAAAAACCTTGACAAACGAATAGGGGATAAACTTAAGCGTAAAATAGACCAAAAAGCTGACAGGACAATTGACAAGACGCTGAACAAAGGCGAAAAGGAAATTGACGAAGAGGTAAACGAAGCAGTAAAAGGGAACAAAAATAAGGGAAATGACGAAGGAGAAGCCAACGACGAGGATACCAAAAAGAATAAAGCTGGGGAAGGAAAATCCGGAAGTTCAGATAATTCATTCAAAGCCTATAGTAAATTTGACTTTGTGCCCGGTGAAAATGTGGTTTTTTATGATGATTTTAGTTCGGATAACCCAGGCGATTTTCCAGCTAAATGGAATGCCAATGGTTCCGGAGAAGTTGTAACATCGGAAGACAATAAATTCTTTGAGCTAAAAGGAGGTGCTTTTTATCTCCCTCAACTATCAAAGCCTCTGCCCGAGAATTATACAATAGAATTTGACCTGAACACCTCGGCATTGGATCAAAAGCTAAGCTCCACCTCGTTTATTCATATTATTTTAGATGATAATAATGCCTTCAATATGGGCAAAAATTTTGCGAGAGTTAAACTTCCATTTTGCCAATATAACGCAGGCAATATTATGGTGGAAAGCCGGGCCAATGGTAAGGAAGTAATCAATAATAATTTGATTGAAGATGTACGGAAAAAAATGAGAGAAGGCACGCACGTTTCTATAGCTGTAAATAAAAAGCGATTCAGACTTTGGTTAGATGAACAAAAGGTTGTTGACATTCCTTCCCTGGTTCCTGAAGGAGTTAAAAATCTAAAGTTTAGTATGCAGGGCTTTAATGAGGATTTTAAAAACTACCATTTTTACATTAGCAATGTAAAAATTGCTGAAGGAAGTAGCGATCTCCGCTCGAAATTAATCATCGAGGGAAAGTTTGTAACCAACGGGATATTATTCGACGTGAATAGCGATCGCATCAAACCCGAATCTTATGGAGTGTTAAAGGAAATAGCCCAGGTTTTAAATGACAACGAGGCTGTAAAAGTGAAAATTTTAGGGCATACAGATGCCGATGGGGATGAAAAAAGTAATCTGGATCTTTCGAAACGCAGGTCTGCATCTGTTAAATCTGCTCTGGCCAATGATTTTGGAATTGCAGAAAGCAGACTTCAAACGGACGGTAAGGGTGAAACTGAACCAACAGATAAAAACGATACTGCCGAAGGAAAGGCAAACAATCGAAGAGTGGAATTTGTGAAGTTATAGTGTAGGTTGGCTTTAAAGAATTTTTAAAACATAGAGGTAGATGAAATAATTGACCCGTACTAGGACGTATCTAAAGGTGAGGTTTCGAACTTATGAATATTGACAGTATGTAGGAAAGTTTAATAAAAAGGTATTTTTGTATTTTCTCCTTTTGTTATATTGCCTCCTTATTAAATAATAATAAAATGAGGCAGAATAATTTGCTGTTAAAAGACGTAGCATGCAAACGAGGACTATTGATTACAATATTGATACTTGTAGCATTAAATGTTTCTTACGCTCAAGGGCATTTTCAATATTCTCACGACTTTAAATTTAAGAATGGGATCTATTTAACAATAGATGAATTTAAAAATAATAGCCCTTCGCTGCCATTGTCTGCTATAGTTGATGAAGACCGGGGTTATCTGGAAAGCGCACTTTGTATGAAGAAACTGGAATACGTCGAGGATGGGGAGATCTATGAATTAAAGGCAAAAGATATTTGGGGCATTTGCATCAACGGCGATCCCTACATAAAACATGTAAATAACGATGGATTGAAAGAATTACTTACCAGGCAATGTTTCTATAAGTTATTTTCTATAGGTACAATCTCCAGTTATTTTATTCAGCAGAAAGAGGCGAATGATGGTTTTTTTGATAGAACATCAGGTTATTACAACCCTCATAATGTTAACCGAGGAAAATTAAAAATTCAGGAATACGCCTTGGACACAGAGACGGGTGTATCTTATAACAAGAAAAGTGAAACCAGTGATATCATAGAAATTATAAAAAAGGATGATCTTTTCAAAGATCAAAATATCAAAAGGAAAGAAGTAAGCATCTTTATTACCAACTACAACAAGCGCCACCCTTTTAATATTCCGGAATAAAAAATGGAACTACTTTTAGTGATGCTCCACTGACTTTAAATATTGAAAAGTGATTAACCGCTATTCAATCATTAATTATCTTGGGCGAGAATTGGGGCTGACCGGGATTCCTCCTTCGTCCTTTAGATGACCCAAAAAGACAGTGGTTCCCTACCCGTTGTTGGTGTTTTCACCAACAACCTACAGAAGATGGGGTGTCACTCTCTTAAAAAGTTAAAACCTCGCACAGATCAATTATTTGGTTTTCCGATGGGGTACGATAATTGAGCAGCATTTCTTGAGTTTTTTGAATAGCTGGCTGTCAAAGCTTATAACAACATGGTTAAAAATTATCATAAATTTAGTAGGGATATTGTTTCTTTTTTAATGGAAAAGACCTCGACGATACTACTGTTAAAACGACTCAAGAGTAGATGTATTTATTCGAATATTTAGGCGCTGTTTATAAATGGATGTTTTTTGGGGTTTTGAATCTGATTTTGTGGAAAAAGCCGCCATTATTTAAGCAAATATTAAGCCCCTTGGAAGATAGTAAGGATATAGTAGACGTTTTAGCAGGAGGTCTGTCTAATAAGGTTGTTGGTTTTATTATTACTATGATTATCTGTTCAATATTAGTTCAGGTAACATGAAGACCCTACCCGTTGTTGGTGTTTTTACCAACAACCTATAGAAGATGGGGCAATGTCGAAAGGGGCACGAGCTGCAAGCTCGCGCCAGCAGGGAGAAGACCCAAAAAGGAGGGCTTTGGCTGTAGCTTTGAGGGATCCCGGTCCGAAAGACTCCGGACTCGATTCGGAGAACAGGTCCGGGAATTATTAAAGCGATGACATCCCTATAATCTGAATATTCTACTAGAGTTTACTTTCGTTCTGCTTCTGAAGAGAGGGATGTCATCGCTCTCATAGAAGGTTCCTGATACTTGATTTGTACTAGCCTGAGTTCGATTCAAGTTTTTGGATAAATCGGAGTTCCAATACCATCTCGGAAATTTTATTCGATTAATTATTTCCAACAAATAATTTCCGCAGCTGTTGGTAACCTTTTAAAATTTCTATCCACAAAGGTGTATTCATAAACTAATTCAAATTATAGAGATGAAAACGCTTTTAAAAATCCTTTTATTTTTCAAATCGGCAATTATTGTTGATGTTAGGAAATTTTATTTTTGCGGAATATTTTTTTTTACGGCGGCTTTTTTATCCCTACAAAGCTGCAAAGAAGTAGATGGGGTGAGGCCCGAAGAACCATTTGTTACATCAGGAGCTAGTATTTTAACTATTAATGATGATGCCGTACCCTCATCAATAAAAGATATGATTTTTCAGGCTCCCGGCTCTTATATTTCAACTAGTTCTCCCCTTTACAATTCAAATTTACCATTAATTATCATTCCTTTTCAATATGAATCTGAATTTCCATGGAACTCTTTTGTAAATAAGGAGGTAATTCGCGAGAATTTTTTCGCAAGAGGGAACGGTAGTGTAAGGGATTACTTCTATGAGAATTCCTGGGGTCAATTTAATTTAGAGGAAGGGTTCATTGCTGATGTAGTAATGCTGGATAATAATGGTGCTTACTATGGTGTTGGTCAACCTGGTACAGATGGCACAAGAAATCCTGCTCTCCACCAGGAAATTTGTCAGAAATCTAATGTAGACTGGTCTGCTTTTGATGCAAATGGGAATAATATAATAGAAGAAAACGAAGCTCAAGTTGTTTTTATGGCCTCTGTTGGAGGAGGAGGAGCTTGCAGGCCATCTTCAGTAACGGTTCAAAACCATTCGGGGGCATACACCATCAATGAAAGTTTTGTTTTTATTGATTGTAAAAGGAACGCAGATCCTAATAAAGGGATTAAACCAATCGAATATAATTTTTCAACAATCTGGCACGAATTAGCTCATGGGATTTTTCATCTTCCCGACCGCTATTCTGACTACTGTGGGAGCGGGAAAACAGGAAAGTATGATATAATGAGCGACAATTGTAGCTGGCGGCATATGAATATCTATGACAAGATGAAACTGGGTTGGATAAGACCCAAAATAATCGGGCCAGGGACTGTTGCGCGAGCTTATACTTTTCCAGCTATTCAAGTGACGCCTGCAGCCTTAATTTTGCTGCCGACATCACCTTTAATCCCATCAGGTGATGAATATTGGATTCTCGAAAATCGGTTTAAACCAAGTTCTCCCTTTGATTTCGATAGAGATATTCCTGAATCAGGAATGGCCATTTGGTGGGTAGATGAAGTAAGTGATCAGGTATCTTTGGTGGACGCAAGGGAACCTTCAGAGCGACCTCAGTTAATTGCTCATGATCCTTATGATGATCAAATTGGTGTTGCTTTTAAACATCAGACAGGTGATAGTTTAAAAGTCTATACGCTAATGCCAAAAGGGGTCGGGCCAAGAATCTTCAGAGCCATATCGCCAGAAGGCACGGAAATGCGAGGTGAATTTTAATTTTGTTAATTCTAACTGGCTCTGGAAATATTTCGGGTCATACAACGGGGGCCAATATTGAAAAGGCATTTGTAATGATAAGAAAGTAAAATGTAAATATTTTTTCTGTTTTTTTAATAGAGCGGTAATCTTTAAAGATGCATTGGATGCGTTTTTGGAGGTTGCCGCTTTTCTGTTTAAATTGTATTAGATCCGATATTCCTGTGGTAAATAGCAGTTTTTTAAAAACTGAGTTTGTTTAAATATTATTTTATTTCAGTATCATTGGTCAATGATGGGGAAAAACTACAACCAATTCATGTGTGATGAAATTTTATCCTGTTTATTTACTATTTCTTTTTCTTTCTATTTCCTCTCAGGCCCAACAAATTAGCTTTGGCATAAAAGGAGGACCAAGCTTGGTGGATGTAGAGGTAGTTGCCAATTCTGAGGGAATTGATAGCGAAAGCCAATATCTCAAAATGAGACCCTCTTATCATCTTGGCGTTTTCGGTTTTGTTGATTTAAATAGGAAGTTTTATTTGCAAGCTGAACTTCTTTACGCCAATAAAGGATATAGAGCCGACTATCCAAGAAGTAGCGAAGCAAATCTGCATTTTCACTACCTCACCATCCCTGTCCTTTTGCATTATAAAATAGTAGAAAAGCTTCATGGTGGACTGGGAGCTACTTTTGGCTATATGTTAGCTGCAAGATCAAAATCAGAGGGCGGAAATCTAGATGTCAGTTGGAGGTATAACAATAAATTGGATATGGGAATAAACGTGGGAGCCAAATATGAGATAAGCGATAAAATAAACTTAGGAATAAGGTATACATACGGATTATCAAATTTATTTAGGGAGCGGGGGGTTATTATAGATGTCAATGGAAATCCTACAACTAAGGGACCTAAATACCAGAATAGGGAGCTTCAATTTTCAGTAGGATATGCTATTGGGAGTGCAAAATTTAAATGATTTTAAACCAACAGAAAGAAACCATCGGTTTCCTTGTCAGGGAGCAGCAAAGGGAAGTAAGCTAGTCACTTTCGCTTATACCGGAAACCGTATCGGCCATACTTGTCGTTACAAACAGTTTTTATTTGCCGTTTATTATTTCTATAGCTTTTTCTATCAATTCGTCTCGTCCTTTATCATTGTTCCATTTGAGGTTGAAAATCGTTGCGACTGAGCGGTTGTGAGAAATGATAATGTTAAATATTATTAATTATTCCGACGAACTTGCCCCCTTATTAGCTTAATCATTTAATCAAAAGGTTCTTTGGGCAGTTTAACTAAATTTTTAATATATCGCTCATTATCATATGGCTTTTTATATTTCAGAATTCCAAACAATTCAACCGCTAAACATTGTCCAATCATCTGTCTGGTTTGAAAATCATCGAATCCTTGTTTTCTTAACCTATCGTATGTTGTTTTCGTCTCAGGGGGTTTATTCTCTTTGAGTTGATTTTTTATAATCTCAAAAATCTGTTCTCTCAATATTTCATTTGTTTCCATAATTGCAGTGTTTAGTCAGTATCTGGCACAGCGTCTAGGCTATGGAATGTTGCCTCATTAACGGCTAAGTATCCTACATAGCAAAAGTAAAGATAAATAGAAATAAATTGCCTTACAACGATTCCTGTGCGCTTCTTATAGTGCTTGTGTGTTCATTTTCTTACAATATTTTCATCAGTCGGGTATTATTCCGTTTGGATTAAGTCCAATCTCTTGCTTTCTCGTACGATGTCTGTAATCAATTTGCAGGGTCGACAGGCTCATAATTGCCAACACGAGCAACCATTAAAACTTCCTAAATCGATTTCGTTTGCACGAACAAGGCAAGACCAATTATGTTTAAGGTCTCAAGGTATATCTGTGAAAGAGGAGTTGAAAAGTGGACTATTGATACTACCAGAATGACGATTGCATATTATGATACCAAAAAGGAATGAAATGTGGATGAGGAAAAAGTCGGGTAGTGAAGTTAAACCAGCATTAATTGCTAGTGCTTTCTTTAGAAAAAGGCATAAAAATTGCTGACCAAAAAAATATCACTTTGGCCATGTTCTGCGTTACCTCAAAAGACTTTGACCATAAACATTATTGAAATGAGAAATCAATTTATAGTTTTACTTATTCTTATCATCAGTACAGTTGGCTGTAAAACAAGTGAAAATAAGGAGCAAAAAGAAAAAGAACCAGAAAAAGTTGCTGACTCCCACAACAGTAGGAACTCATTGGACTGGAGTGGGATGTACCGGGGGACTTTGCCTTGCGCTGATTGTGAAGGGATCTTATTTGAAATACAGTTACATCAGGATTCCACTTATGATTTAGCACGAAAATACAAAGGGAAAAGTGAAGAAGTCTTTAGGCAAAGTGGGAGCTTTAAGTGGGATAATTCTGGTAACAAGATAACATTGATAACCGACGAGCAGTCGGAAACAAATCAGTACCAGGTTGGGAAAAATCAGTTGATAAAGCTCGATGCAAGCGGCAAGAGGATACAAAGCGAGTTTTCCGAAATGTATTCATTGAAAAAGCTGGATTTTGATCAGAAAATAACAGAAAAGTATTGGAAGCTCATCGAATTAAGGGGTGAGAAAATATCGGTTAATAAGAATCAGCAAAGGGAAGCCCATTTTATATTGAAAGAAGATAACAACAGAGTAACCGGACATGGTGGTTGCAATTTCTTCAATGGGAGTTACCAATTGGGCGAATATAATCGCATCGAGTTTTCACAAATGGTGTCAACAAGGATGGCTTGTATGGATATTACATATGAAAGTGATTACTTGAAGGTATTTGAAGTAGCTGACAATTATACCATAAAAGATGATACACTGTCATTAAACAAAGCAAGGATGGCCCCATTAGCAAAGTTCGTATCCGTTTATTTTTGATAAAATGTAACAACCTCAGCTCGACTTTAGAATTGGTCGTCATGCCGGATAAATGAAGATTTATATTTTCAAAACTTTTCATTTATCCGGTATCTTATTGAGGGAGATACCTGCCCCGCACGCTGATGCGGGGACGTGCGAACGCCGAGTTTATCCCAAAACCTGAATTGAATTCAGGTTAACAAGTGGCATTGTTACAGGTTTGCTGTGGCTTGAATAACTACAAAACAACCCATAACACACATTCCCCGTACGGGGATCCCTCAAAACTACAGCCGAGCCTCCCTTTTTCGGCTCAAAAATGCCCTCCCCCTTAAGAATATTGATCTATTTTCCATCTTTTCAAAAAATTACTCAATATCCGCATCCACGTTTACCTTATTGGCAAGGAGCGATAGGTTGTCCAGATCAATTGCACCGGAAAAATCCAGTATGGTAATGTCTTCTGTGTCTTCTATCAGCATCACCAGGCTACTGATAATGCCATTCTTTTCTTTTATGAGCATGTTGATCTGATCCATGCCATCCCTGATCACCATTAGCTCTTCATAAGCTTCCCTGCTCATGTCTTTTCTTAATTTTTTGAGGGCTTTGGTATTGATTCCACCTTCGCCGATTGGTACCGTGAACAAGTGTAAATTATCTATGCTTTGGATGAGTTCTTTTACCTCTTTGTCGCCCTCTTCGTTGAGGATCCAATTAGACATTCCAAGAAAGTTTCCGCCGAAGCTCATATTGAAACTGTTGGGGATGTCCTTGTATTCGGCTCTTAAAGCCTCAAGGCTTTTGCTTTGCGATTGCGCCAACAAAGGGCAGGTAAAAAGGAATAAAATAAGGAGCTTTTTCATGGTTATGGTTTTTTTAATGAATATTGGTTTTTGGTTTATAGGAGACCGATGACATCCCTCTTATTATTTGTTTCCGGCTAGGTTGAAACTTTTGCTTAATTTGATACAATAGGGATGTCACCGCTTCAGTGTCATTGCTTCGGAAACATACTGTTTACTGCCTATTGCACTTCCTCTCTTCTAATTCCCAACTTCGAACTTTCCAACTTTCAACTATATCAACTAAACGCTAAACTTCTTGAATCCCAAACTTTGAACTTTGAACTCTGAACCCTGAACTTTGAACCCTGAACCCTGAACTATTAATTTTCATCATCCTTAAGGTTCTCCAGGTTTTCCATACCCTTTACATCCATTGTTTTAGATAATTTTGATATTTGTTTAAGGTCAATATTTCCTACAATACTCAATATAAAAAAGCTTCTTTCTTCCCCTGAGAGCATGAGCAGCTCTCTGATTTTTCCTCCGGATTCCCTTATCAGAAATTTTAATTCCTGGTTTCCATCCCTGATCACCATCAGCTCTTCAAAGGATTTTGCGTTTAATGTTTTAAAGGCCTCTTTGTACAGTTTCATCCCATCTACACTGTCAGAACTTAGAATTCTAAGGCCTTCAAGTGAGTTGATCGCTTCCATCACCTCTTTTTCGTTTTCATCTACAGGAATCTCTGAAAACATGCTGAACATCCTCTGACTGATGTAGATGTTGGTGAAATTTTCATCATCAGAATATTTATTGAAGAATTTGCTAATGGCATCCTCCTGGCCAAAAGCCACCTGGCTCGCGAGGATCAACAGGAGGAATATGATTGGTTTTTTCATTGGTTTATTTTTTTTGTTTGTCAATAGACTTCTGGACTTTTTCTTTTTTGATTAAATTTTCTGAAAGTAAAATAACTGACACCTTTTTGGATATTTCGGATTCATTGAAATCCGGATGAAAAAGAGGTCTGATAAATTTGTTGCCTACCGATAAATTTCGGGAAAATAGCTCCTGTAAATTGTTGGTGAACTTATATTGTACAAGACTCACCTGAATAATTAAAACGGTCAGGATTAAGAGCAGTATACACTTGCGTTTCATCTTTTCTATCATTTAAATAGTGCTGAAGCCTCATCAATTTTGCTAATTTCATTGGTGTATTTTTCGGGGGCGTTTAACTTGGCCGAAATCATCAACAATGCTTTTTTAGTCTCCTGGTATGCAATTTCAGGATCCTCATAAGTGACGGTATTGTCTGCTATTTTCTTTCCCGGATCTGCTGTTTTGCCAAGCTTGTAAACAATAAAAATCGAGGCAAATAGCAATAGAAAAGCAGCCGCTATTTTCAACCATGAAAACTGTGAAATCTTCATGGCTTGTATCTTATTTATCAATTTCTGATCGAAGGCTTGATTTTTGATTTTTACTTCTCGTTCATTGCCGTAATAGCTAAACAAGGCTGCTTCTTTTTTTAAATGAGCAGGTACCGGCTCTTTTAAAAAGAAGTTTTTTATCTCTTCTTCTTCGGCACTACTTGTTTCACCCTCCCAATACTTTTCGAGTAATTTTTCTATATTTTTAGGTTCCATAAGTCTCTTGTTTTAAAAGTTTTTCTTTGATCGATTTTCTGGCTCTAAAAAGATTTACTTTTACCTGATTTATATCTAATTCCATTATCTCAGCAATTTCCTGGTAAGAATAGCCTTCGATATCCCTTAATTGAATAATCTGCTTTTGTTTAGCGGGTAACTGAGCAATACAATCGTGCACTATTTTTAACGTATCGCTTAATTCCGATTGCCCGTGTGGATTATGTTCCTCGCTTTCCAGATCTTTTGTTTCCTTATTATTGAATGAGGCCTTGAATTGCCCCGATTTTAACCTGTCCAAGCTCTGATTTTTTACCAACTTCATGCACCATGCTTCCATATTCAGGAACTTATGCATGTCCTGTCTTTTATTCCAAACTTTAATAAATACTTCCTGAACTATGTCTTCGGCATCTTCCGTATTGCCGACGATTCGAAGGGCAAAACGGAACAGCTTATTTTTTACAGGAAGTACTCTGTTCTTAAAATCTTCCAGGGGTCCGTTGCCAAATAAGTCGTACAAAATATAGATGCTTTATAATCACCAGGTAAATAGTTATTTCAAATTTTGCGATCACAATGGGTAAATGCATTAGAACAAAGTAGTGATAATTTTCTGTTTAAGTGCTAAACTCATTGTAAAGGGGAGACGACCAACTAAGCTGTTTGTTACAACCCGGTTATATTTTTTTTTATTGCATCCTGTCGGGGGAGGGGACAGGACGCGGATAGGTAGTCCAAAGATGTCTCTTTTTAAGGGGCAATTTCATGTTCAACGCTTTGTGCGCCGCTTTTTATGGAGTTCTCAAAAGAATTACATCTCAAACGGCAAATGAAGTAAGAGGTGCATGTTTTTCCCTTCTGATTTCATCTCTACAAAGGAGGGACAAAAGAATTATCAAACAGAAAAGAATATGGAAAGTTAACCTCTTGTGTGAATTGAACGACATCAAGAAAAACCTAGTTAAAACCTTTCTTTTTTAGGGCATGGGTGAGTTTCCAAAATCCTGATTTTGATAATTTTTTTGATAGGTTCGATTTCACACATCGGGTAAAGTTGGTAAATGAAATATAAGAACCAGTGGAGGAAGTTTCAGTCTCCTGTTTCTTTTTCTTTTTTAAACAAAATCCTTGTAAAACAACTTCTAATAATAGAAACCGTAAGAAAGATTATTAACTCATCAATAAAACAAATAAAAAATACATGGACTATTTAGGATTAGATAAGGAAAAAGTAGGTAAAACCGCTAAAAAAATTAATGAACTTTTAGCTTCCTACCAAATGCATTATCAAAAACTGAGGAACTTTCATTGGAATTTAAAAAGTACGCAGTTTTTCGTGCTACATGAAAAATTTGAGGAATTCTACAATGATGCCAACGCTAAGATTGATGATATCGCAGAACGCATACTCACCTTAGGTGTACAGCCGCTTAGTCAGTTATCCGAATATGTTGAGTTTTCCAAAATAGAACCCTGTTCAGAAAACTTGGACGATAAGCGAATGGTTAAAGAAGTTTTAAAAGATTTCATAATCTTGATAAAATTAGAACGCGAAGTAATAAAATTAGCTGATGACGCTGAAGACGAAGGTACTATAGACATGATAGGCGGATTCCTTGGAGAACTTGAGAAAATGAGCTGGATGCTTACTTCCTGGTTAAAAAAGCATGACACTGAAGAAGCGAAAATGGCTGCTCATTAAAAGCCAAAAAAATCAAATAGCTGTAAAAATAGCTGCTATTCAAATTGATGTATGGCAGCTATTTTTATGTTCTGGAGTAGACTTGAATTACACATTGCTTTCGATCCCTTTGGTTATCCCTACGCAGAGCTTGCCTCGAACTTGATTCGGGGAGGAAACTTCTCTCCAAAAAGGCGCAGACATCTCTAAGCTGAGAATAGCTGACCATAAAGGGCCGGGATTCGGAAATCAAATCTCTGAGGTTTTGTCTTTTAAATAAAGGCTCAGTTTAAACCTTAGAAATTCTCATTCATTTTGTGGGAAGGTCCCTCCGTTGTCGGGATGCCCTAAATGATGAGATTTGTGTCCAATATTTAAGAGGGTTAAAATAAATATTTAGCGCAATCACAAGACTTTTGACAAAGCGGAAGATCGTTTACCGATCCAGCCAATTCTTAAAACCAGAAACTTTTTCCCTGCTGACGAGAATCTCTTTTTTATCGGTGGAGTTTTGAAGAATTGAGAAAATGTCTCGAACAGGACAACAAATATATACTATTGGTGGATTGGGACAATTTAGAAGATCATACAGTTGGGTTCCGACAGTCGCCGGAGTATCTCGAATGGAAGAAGCTCCTTCATTCTTATTACGATCCTTTCCCTACAGTCGAACATTATGAAACTGTCTTTGAAAGCGAAAACAGAGAATAAGTAATATTTCTGAGGGGGAGCCTTGTGTTTTTCTGGGTTATTTTCTTGTGATTCGGCTAAAGCCAAATCTACTCCAAGAGCTGTCCCCAGACAGCTCTTTCTGACAGCTCTTTCCGGGGGCGAGTCTTGCGTATTTTTATGTTAGTTTTAGTAATGATTCGGCTAAAGCCAAATCTACACAGGTCGCTCATAGCTGTAGCATCGGGAATTCTACTTGGCACAGCCATACTTTTGGCATAGTCGAATTATGCTGCTTTCCCTTTCAAAAGCGGTTTTCCTGGATCTACACCAGCTTAAAAACAAAAAAGCGACCTTTAAAGATCGCTTTTGAGACTATAGATTGTTAGCTT
>CAMPJM010000052.1 GCA_946886805.1 uncultured Flammeovirgaceae bacterium
GAATAGTCGTATTCAATTGCCAGCCCATCATATATGCGGCCATCTTTATATGAAGCGCTACCTAAAAGTTCTCCGGTTACGTCATAAAATTCTGCCTTGCCATTATAATCTATGCTGTATTGTAGATCCCCATCTACAAAATATTTTTTCTCTTTTGAAACAGCACCGTTCGAATAATGGGTTTCAATTTGAATGATATCCTCATTAAATACTATCTCCACCCCATCTTTCTGAGGATACCTGGTAAATCGCCCTATTTCTTTCTCTTTCTTGTCAAAATAAGTAACACTTTCTTCATTATAATTGGGAGATTCTTCAATCATTTTCATTTTACCGTTTGAGTAAAAGAAAATTGTCTTGGCAGGATAACCATCTTCGCCAAAATACTCTACTCTTGATGGAACGCCATTGACGAAGCTTTCAAATACCACTATATTCCCATCTTTGTATTCTGAGGTTCGGCTAAGGTGATACCCATCGAAAGCAATTTCTTTACCCGAAAAAGGATAACCATCTTTGTACTCCAATTTGGAAATTACCTGGCCTGTAGTATCATAATATGTCGCTCCCTTTTCATAAGAAAATGTAGTTTGTATCTTGTTATTAGGATAGAACATCTTTGAGCCAATCAATTTTCCTTCTTTATATAACTCCTCTTTTCTGCTATACTCTGTCCAGAAAGTGCCGTCATAAGGAAGCCCGTCTTTATATAAACCCTTTCTGATTACCTTCCCGCTTTCATCAAAATAGCTGGCTACCCCATTCAATATCTCATTTTCATAGTAAATTTCGTTCTTCTTTTTGCCGTTGGGGTAAAAGCTCGTGTGCCAACCGTGAAGTTTGCCATCTTCAAAAGTATATATTTCCTGGACCTGATCGGAGGGGCTGTAATAACTTCCAAAATCATATTGTTTTCCAGAATAAGGTAAGGAGCTGCCGTAATCATCTTGCTGATAGATCAAAGAATCGATCAAAACCCCCTTATTGTTAAAATAAGCAGTTTTTGAAAGGATCTGTTCATCACCCTCTGTAAAATACTCTTCCATTTTTAATTCACCCGTAGTATAATAGTAGCTCTTTGGACTTTGAAGTTTACCATCCTCAAATTTCGAAATGCTCATTAGGCGCATAGGGTTAAAAAAATAAGTCACTTCTACCCCGTTTATAATCTCATTCTGTTGCGACTCCGAATAATTACCCGTTCCGATGAGCTCCCCGTCGACATTGTAGTAGCTTATCTCAATAGGGCAACAATCATTGTACTCAACTACAATTTTTGCTTTGCTTTCTTCTACTGGTATTATTTCCCTCCGGATAAGCGTTCCATTTGCATAAGTGGCAATTCGATAATATCCGTATTCTGAAATTTCAGCTATTTCCCCACTTACTACCCCATATACGTAGTTTGCTTTGGAAATAATATTTCCGGTCTCATCAAAAACCAATGCTTCTCCATGCGCCTTGCCAGCAATGTAATTGGTTGTTTGTTGTAGCGCGCCGCTTTTGTAATACCACTTTGCTAACCCATCAAAAGTATCCTCTTCTTTACTCAGCGACAGTGCCTCCATTTGCAATTCACCCGTGATATAATAATCTTTTATGAGAAATCCATTTAATTTTGGCGTCGATGGCAGGCGATAAAAACTCGCATTGTCACGGGTGCTAACTTCCCAATATGCATTGTAATAAATGGTGTCATTTTGAGCCTGAGCAGATAAAAACAGGCATAAAATGGCAATAGAAGAAAATAGAATTTTTTTCAAAATATTATGGAGTTGTTCAGTGAAACCTAAAATTTGTGCAAAGATATAAAAAAACTAAAATACTTTTATCCGATTTTGCCGCCACCCAGGGAAATGGGCAACAGGATATGCGGTATTCCAAGATGCTTCCCGGCAACAAGTGCGGGGCTAGCCCTATCGTCATGACAAATCGAAGCTGGGCCGTATCTTTTTGTCATGCTGAGGCACGAAGCATCTTGGTCAGTTTCAACATAATTGAAGTTGGAGCTATATAATAGCTTCCCAAAAATGCTGCTGCTTGTAAGCGGCGCATTCATTGAGAACGACGATGTGTCCAAGATGACAAGACGGATTAGAAATTCCCGTAACAATGAAGTGGCATACTTCAACCAACGCAAGCTGCTTCAGGAGATCGATTTAGTAAATCGATCAGAATTTGCAAAATTCTTCTGTACGCAAGCACAAGGGGCGGGTTGGAAAAGGCAGCATAATTAACATAAACAGTAAAGAAGCGATTTGAAAAATCGCTCTCCCGGCTACCCGTTAAATTCGCCCTTTCATATTGAAAATTGCCGTAACTATTAAATGCAAAACCTCGGCCAACGCAGGCTGCCTAGGGAGCCTCTTGCGACGGCAGCGATTTGCGTTTTATTCACTCTTCGGAAAAAACAGGGAGAACTTTGTTCCTTCACTTAATTTTGACTCCACTTTGATATCCCCGCCTAATTTTTTCATGGTATCTTTTACGATATACAAACCCAGCCCTGATCCCTGAGCAGTAGCTGTTGCCCGAAAGAACATTTCGAAAATCTTCTCTAAATAATTCTCGTCAATACCATTTCCATTGTCAACAATATCAATTTGTACAAAATCCCCCGTGTTTTGCGCTTTTACCTCGATAAAAAGGCTTTCCTTTTCATAATCATGGTATTTGATACTATTGGTTATTAAATTGCTCAACACAATCTTTACCCTGCGTGCATCAGAAGTAAAACTGGCATGTTTATTTATGTTTCTGATTAAACTTATCCTGTCTGCCCTGTCATAATATTTGAGGTCCCCGACAATATCATCAAGCATTTCATCCAAATTTATTTCTTCGCGGATAATTTCTTTCTTATTATTTGAAGAGTAATCCATTGTACTTTTGATGAAATCCTCAAGTTTATCTATACTCGTTCCCATCATGTTGAAGTATTCTTTTTGGCTAGCAGGATCTTCTTCTAATTTAGAAATATTTATCAAGCCTTTTAAGGATTTCAAAGGGGCAACAAGGTCGTGGGAAGACCGATAAACAAAATTATCAAGCTCGGTATTCATAACCCTTAGATCTGAGTTTGCAATTTCAAGTTGTTCCCGTTGGTTTAATAGTTCTCTGGTCCTTCTTTGAATAATCTTCTCTAATTTTTTGTTTATGAGCGTCAGCCTTTTTGTTCTGAAGACGACTATATAGCCAATTAAAAACAATACCAAGAGTACGGCAAAAATATAGGCTATGGTGGTTTTATACCAGCTTATGGGCAATTCAAGTTTTAGAGAGGCACTTTGCGATTCAATACCATTATATCTGGCTTTTACATGAAATTCATAATCGCCCCCATCCAGATTTGTATATTCCTTTTTAACTTCTGACTTCCAACCAGACCAATTATGGTCGAAACCCTCGAGATAATAACTGTACTCCAGCTCCTGTTTATCAAAACCAGGTGTAGCAAAATGGAATATAACAGATCCCGAGAAATCAACCGGGGTAGAAAAAGAATTTGCTTCTTTAGATAAACCTATCGCTTGTTCGTTCAAAGTTAGTTGATTGATAAGAGTAGTGAATATTTCCTCATTGACCGCAGAATCACGAACTTTTAAATAATTCAAGCCCTGATCAGAGGTCATCCATAAATTACCTCGTTTGTCTATCAATAATTCACGTAGGTCGTTTCCCAATAAGCCATTATCTTTTGTGTAGGATTTGTATATTTCGCCCTGCTTATCTAAAATAAATAATCCGTCGAAAAAAGTAGCAACTGCATATAAACTATCTCTCCAAACCAAAACATGATATATGCTTTTTGTTTGCAGTTGCTCCGATGCATCAAAATCCCATTTTTTTGTTTTATAGGAGACTGTATCAAGTTCGTAAATGCCGTTATCTGCTGTAACAATTAAATTTTCCCTTCCTAAACCCTCGAGATATTGAAATGCCATATCATCTTTAAATTTAAATTGGGTATTGACATATTCTACAGAATCATGTCGAATTATCCCAAGTCCGTCTTTTGAAGAAGCAAAAACTTTATTGTTAATTTTAAAAATGAAGGCATCATTTACAGGAATATTATAGACCCTTTCGCCATCAAATCTCAGGATATGATCGTAAGAGCCAAAATAAATATCATCGCCAAGAGAGATGATCTGCCAAATATCTGAGAGCTTTTCAGCATCGGGAAGCTTCAAAAGATCTCGCAAAGTGTTATACGAATAAAACCCGGTGCTGTCTTTTTCCAAAAACCCAAATTCATTACGCCCACCTACATAGATCTTACTCCCTTTTTTAAGTAAGGTATTTGCGGCAGAGAAATTTCGAATAGAAATTAATCGCCATTGACTCCCATCAAATTGAAGTACACCACTTTCATTTGCAAAAAAGACGACCCCTTGCTCATCCTCTATGGCTGAATAGTTAAAGGCTGTTGCTTTATATGCTGCTGAAATATAATTTTTTATGATTACAGAATCTGGTTGAGCAACAGCTGGTAGAATACAGGAATTTATAATAAGGCTAAACCAGAAAACTTTAAATATTCGAATCATTCACAGTTATTATTTTAAAATACCTATATACGTTAAAAATCCACGCAAGGCCTTTTCCGCCATAGATACTAAATAATCTTTATAAGTCACCATTTAACCGAAATTAAAAAAAATAAAATGACCAATTGTAAATGCGAGCGTCTTTAAAATGTAAAATTAAAGATGCTATTGTGGCTTCAGATACCGACATTTTTAGTTTAGAAGGGTTATATTATCAATTTTTTTTTTGAAAGTTAATCATGATTTGACCAAAGATATTTCGGTAAAACGGACAGTACTCTTCATCTTCAGGAAAATCGTTTTTACGTTAAGTCTATCTGCTCGCTAACTTTCAAAAAGTTTTTTAATTTCGAAAGCCTATTTTTTGTCATGCTGAGGAACGAAGCATCTTGGTTCGTTTCAATATATATAAAAGCCTGAGCATTATCAAAGCTTCCCAAAAATGCTACTGCTCGTAAGTTGCGCCTTTACAAGAAAAGGACAACAGGATAGTCGGGCATTCCAAGATGCTTCCCCGCAACATGTGCGGGGCAAGCCCTATCAGCAATGACCAATCGAAGAATTGGCGCTTTGTTTTCTGTCATACTGGGGAACAGAATTTTTCTGCTTCTAATTTGGAGAAGCATTTGGAAAGCTCTTCACGCAAGTCTAAAGGCGATTTTCCTTGGTCCCCACTTCTATTAAAACGTACTATTTCCGATATTAGTCGGACGCCGGTAATTTAAAATAATATTCTTAAAGTAGGAAAGACAAAAAATCAGACTGCTACAACTTTTAGTAAGTACTCCTTAAATTCATTGAAATCAGCGGACATCCTTTGAGATTGACTAGGCTTATTTAATGCCTGCTTCAAAGGACCAGGTAATTCCACTTTATCTCCAATTAAAGGTTCTACAACTTCCCAGAATTTGGCAGGATGCGCCGTACCCAGAAAGACGCCCTGAACTTCAGATGACTCGTTTTGAAGATAATCCTTTAAGCCCTGGTAACCTATGGCACTGTGAGGGTCAATAATATACCCTTTCTGTTTGTATAAGGTAGTAATAATCTTGCGGACCTCTTCATCGGAATAGGATTTACCTACTATGCCCTTTTTAATATCTTCAAATCCACCGTTAAAAATGTCCAAAATACGTTCGAAATTGCTTGGATTACCGACGTCCATAGCATTTGAAATGGTTCTTATGGATGTCCTCGGATTAAAACTTCCTGAAGTTAAATATTCGGGAACAACACAATTGGCATTTGTAGAAGCAATAAACTTGTGGACAGGAAGTCCCATTTTCTGTGCCAATAAACCGCCTAAAATATTACCAAAATTACCACTGGGAACTGAAAACACCAACGGCTTGGATTTATCTAATCTGCTATAGGCATAAAAGTAATAAAAGGACTGTGGGATGAGCCGGGCGATATTGATGGAATTAGCGGATGTCAATTCCATGACATCATTTATTTCCTTATCAGCAAACGCCTGCTTTACCAATCTTTGGCAGTCATCAAAAGTACCTGCTATTTCCAGAGCGGTGATGTTATTGCCTAATGTTGTGAATTGCTTTTCCTGAACTTCACTGACTTTCCCTCCCGGGTATAAAATGGTTACCTGAATTCCGGGAATACCAAGAAAACCTTGCGCAACTGCACTACCGGTATCACCTGAGGTAGCCACCAGAATATGTACTTTCTCGCGTCGTTCGTCGATAAAATGTGCCATAAGCCTAGACATGAATCTGGCACCAAAATCTTTAAAGGCAAAGGTTGGTCCATGAAAAAGTTCTAGGGCGTGAATATTATCTTCTAGCTTCACCAAAGGAACATCAAAATTCACAGCATCATCAACTATTTTCCTTAGATCATCATCCCCGACAGCTCCTTGCAATATATTTTTACTTACTTCAAAGGCAATTTCCTGTAAAGACAGATTTTGAATATTGTCAAAAAACGATTTAGGCAATACCGGAATTGTATGTGGCATAAACAAACCACTATCGTCCGGTAATCCCTTAAAGATTGCTTCCTTTAAAGTAAAATTAGCTGTTGTGTTTTTTGTGCTATATAATTGCATTCCTTTAATATTTTAAAATCTTAATTGCCCAATTAAAATGAAATCGTGAAAAAATTGTCTTCTTCAATTAATTTCTTTGCGCCCTTTGCGTGAACCTATGTTTCTTAACCGATTGTGTGAATTGAGTGATTCTGATAAAAATCATTGAAAATTAGCACTCTATTTAACCTCACCCTTGCCCTCTCCTAAAGCGAGAGGGTGTAAATGGCCTAATTTTCAATGATTTCTAATTGTTAATTTTAAGTTCACACAATGGGTTTTCCTATTCTAAAATTTTTGGACCTTCATCATTAATACCTGAAATATAAACCTCGCTCATAATATCCAAACGATGGAATACCTCGAACATTTTTTCACCCACTTTTTCGGCAGTTTCCTTATCAGGGCTCAAAGAAAAAATTGAAGGTCCCGAGCCGGAAATGCCGCAACCTAAAGCCCCGGTTTCCAGTGCCGCAGCTTTAATATCATCAAAACCCGGGATCAGTATAGATCTGATAGGCTCAACAATTACGTCCTGCATAGACCTGCTAATTAGCGAAAAATCTCCCTGCATCAGTCCTGCTACCAAACCTGCTATATTTCCCCACTGCCGAACGGCATCTTTCATTAGAACCTGCTTTTTCAAAATCTCTCGTGCATCTTTAGTAGCGATGGAAATTTGCGGATGAATGAGTGATACGTATAGTGGCTTTTTCACAGGAATGGGAATAACATCCAAAGGATCATAGCTCCTTATAAGCACCATCCCACCCAGTAAGGCTGGCGCAACATTGTCTGCATGTGCCGAACCACACGCCTGACGTTCCCCTTCCATGGCAAAAGATAGCAACTCAAGGCTCGAAAGCGGAGATCCCATCAAGGCGTTTGCAGCAAAAACGCCAGCAACAGAACTAGCAGCACTGGAACCAAGCCCGCTTCCCAGTGGCATCTTCTTTTCTAAATAGATATCAAAGCCCTGCCCTGATTCAATATGGCTAAGGTAGCTGTTAATAGAAACACTTGCCGTGTTGAGCGTGGGGTCCAATGGCAACTTTCCCCCATCGCCTGAAATCTCGATAATCCGGACCTTTTCCAAATTATTAGGCTTTAGGATAATTTCGTCGCCGGGATTGGAAACAGCAAATCCAAGGACATCAAAACCACAAGTTACATTAGCGACTGTTGCCGATGCAAAAACTTTAATATTATCTTTCATTGAAATTTATTGAATGATAGAGTTATAAAATAGAATGATAGAATGATAGAACGCACAGTCTCTTTTTGATCCTTTCATTTAATCCTTACACCTTCTTTTTCGATATTCTCGTATAAGGTGTGATTTTATGCCTTCCGACCCAATCTCCTTTTGTGTAAATTAAAGGTGAAATTACTTCGCCTGTTTGTAATTCTATTTCATAAAGTGCATCCATAAATTCTGTCTCAATATCAAAGGTAATTATCTCGGTATTAAGTAAAATCAACAAATCCCAATCAGATGAAATATTTGCACTTCCTCTTGCCTGAGAACCATACAAATAAACCTCAGAACCTGAAGAAGTTTTGCTTACCACATCAATAATCTTCCTAAGTATTTCTTCCCTTTTTTTTAACATGACTATATGATTACTGATATTCGATTTACTTCGACAAGTAATTGCTGATACCGATAATTTCTGCAAACACACCTGCAGCAGTTACTTCGGCGCCTGCTCCTGGGCCTTTGATTACCAGAGGTTTATCATTGTATCGTTCAGAAGTATAAGCTATTATATTATCGCTACCAGAAACGGCATAAAACAGCGAATCAGGCCCTACGGACTCAAGTCTGATAAAAGCCTTGTCGTTTTCCAGGCCGGCAATATAACGCAATTTCTTACCTTCTCTTTCCGCTTTCAATCGCTTCTCCTCCATCATCCCATCAATCTTTTGCAATTCTTCAAAGAATCCTTCGACAGAACTGGCTTGAAAACAAGCCTCAGGAAGCAATGGCTCCATTTTAATATCTTTAAGCTCAAGGCTGATACCCGCTTCCCTCGATAAAATCAAGATCTTCCTGGCCATATCCATCCCGTTCAAATCATCCCTGGGATCGGGCTCAGTATAACCAAGCTGTTTTGCCTCACGAACAACTTCACTAAATTTTTTGTTGCCTTCAAAACTATTAAAAATATAGGAAATAGTTCCCGACAGTATTCCATCGATTTTTCTTATCTGATCGCCACTTAACTTCAAATCTCGCAGCGTACTTATAACGGGCAATCCCGCCCCTACGTTGGTTTCATACAAAAACTTCACTCCGTTCTTCAAGGCAATATCCTGAAGTTCGAGATAGCGGTCATAGGAATCGGAATTCGCTAACTTATTAGGAGTTACTACCGAAATATTTGCATTCAACAGTTCTTCATAATGGTCTGAAATTACCTTACTTGAGGTATTATCAACAAAAATGCTGTTTGGTAGGTCCAAGGCCATCATCTGATCTATATAATTCCTTATGCTCATTTTCGAGCCTTTACTATCCAGATCTTCCTTCCAACTCTCCAGATTCAGGCCGTTTTCATCAAACATCATTTTTTTGCTGTTGGCCAGCGCAACGATATTGATACTCAAAAATCGCTTTTCATAAAAGTAATCGTACTGCCTTTTGATCTGCTTCAACAAAGTGCCTCCGATAAGGCCTGTTCCCACAACATACAGGTTAAGACTTTGCCTGTTCGATAAGAAAAACGCCCCATGCAAGGCTTTTAATGCTTTTGCCAGATGAGTTTCCTTAATGATTACCGATACGTTCAGCTCTGAGGAGCCTTGTGCAATGGCCACTATATTGATACCATTTTTTGATAAAGCACCGAATAATTTGCCAGCGATGCCGGGGGTATTCTTCATGTTCTCCCCTACTATGGCCAATATGGAAAGATCCTCTTCGATTATTAATGGTTCAATTTTTTTAGAGGCAATTTCCAACGAAAACTCGTCTTCAACTGCTATCCTAGTAGCTTTGGCATCAGCGGGGGCAATAGCAAAACAAATGGAATGTTCTGAGGATGCCTGCGTAATTAAAATAACACTAATTCTGGCTTTTGATAAGGTACCAAATAATCTGGAAGCTATTCCTGGCACACCCACCATGCCGCTGCCGTGTAAATTTACCAGAGAAACCTGCGGAATAGAGGAAATTCCTTTGATAGGCATTTCCTTATTATTCGACTCTTTTTTAATCACTGTTCCTTCAAAGGCCAGGTTAAAAGTATTTCTAATTCTTAAAGGAATGTTTTTACTGAAAGCAGGTTGCAGCGTTGGTGGATAAATAATTTTCGCACCAAAGTGAGTAAGTTCCATCGCCTCTACATAGGAAAGCGAGGTAAGGGAAAATGCCCTTTTGACTTTTCGCGGATCGGCAGTCATCATGCCATCTACGTCGGTCCAGATTTCTATTTCCTCCACATTTAAAGCGGCTCCTAAAACTGCCGCTGTATAATCCGAGCCCCCTCTTCCTAATGTTGTAATCTGATTTTTGTTATTTGAACTTATAAATCCCGTTACTATCTGTAAAGCCTCATGCTCCCTAAAATAATCCGTTATAAGCTTATTGGTCAATTCAAAATTAATTTTAGCAGCACCAAAATTATCATCAGTGATGATGATTTTTCGCGCATCCAAATACTCGGCCTGGAACCCCGATTGTTGTAAATACTCATAAATTATATAGGCAGAAAATCTCTCTCCAAAGCTCATTATCAAGTCTTTGGTTCGTAGAGATTGTTCTTTCAAGAGATAGACGCCGTTTAAAACGTCTTCCAATTCATTCAAGAGCAACTTTACGTGACCAAACAAGCTACTTTGGCCCTTTGCCGAGATTAAAGCCTTTATAACATCAAAATGCCTTGTTTCGATCTCCTTTAAGGTATCTGCGTATAGCTCTTCTCCCCCGGCCGCCTGCTCCCCAGCTAGCGTCAATAAATTGGTAATACCTGATTGGGCGGAAACTACAACAGCTATTTTTATTCCTTCTTCCTTATATTTAGAAATAATTTCTGCCACTTTACGGATACTCTCCGCAGTACCAACCGAGGTACCTCCAAATTTTAGTATTTTCACTTTTTTAAATTTTCTATAGGACTGCACATCCTGTGATTGATAAATTTATTAAGGTTGGTTAAAAATTACTGTCATGTCTTTCAGGAAATTCTAAATAGTTCCTTTGTAAATGTCTTCAATGGGAAAAATAAGGTCATAATCGTTCCAGTTTAAATTTCCATTTACAATATTATAATCTTTAAACATCTCTTCCTTTAAATATTTTTTTATTGAAGGGTGATTTGACTTTTGCAAAAATGGTTTAAAGTCCACCAATTTCTGTGTACCATCGGTAAAAACAATCCTTATCGCAAAATCACCGATATATTTTGCATCGGCGGCCTTTATAACAGCACGATCATAATCAATATATTCCTCAAATATTTTCATATTGATCTTTTGTTATCCTTTCAAATTCAACCTTTTCAGCATGTACATGAATTGGTTCATGTTCATTGGAATGGAAATATATAATAATCCCAAGGTACTCAAAGATTTTTGGCATATAATTCTTTGCTACAAAGATAATTTATTCTTTTGGAACCTTCCTCTGCTTTATAAACACCAATAATAATTTTCATTTTAATCATAATGCATATTTTACTGATTTAAATCCTTTTCTTAAATCATCAACAAACCTTATATCAAATACTGGAATAAATTTTCCTGATCATTTAAATACTCAAAGTTAATTTTCATATTCTCCATCCGTCGAATTAGTCCATTAAAATCTTCCCTGCACTGAAGTTCAATCCCCACCAAAGCCGGCCCATTTTCCCGGCTTGTTTTTTTGTTATATTCAAAAAGTGTAATATCATCTTCCGGGCCAAGCGCATTCATCAGAAATTCCCTTAAAGCACCAGCTCGTTGCGGAAATCTGATAATGAAATAATGTTTCAACCCTTCATATAACAAGGACCGCTCCTTAATTTCTGCTGTCCGTGTAATATCATTGTTACTTCCACTCACCACGCACACCACATTTTTACCCGCAATTTGCTCTTTAAAAAGATCCAAAGCTGCAATAGTCAAAGCACCAGCGGGTTCTACCACAATGGCTTCTTCATTGTATAACTTCAAAATCGTAGAGCAAACTTTACCTTCAGGGACCAAAGCAACATCATGTAAATATTCCTGACAAAGCTTAAAAGTGATATCGCCAACTTTCATCACAGCAGCTCCATCGACAAATTTATCTATCTTCCCGAGGGCGGTGTTTACTCCCAAAGCAAGTGAATTTTTCATTGCAGGGGCACCTTCCGGCTCTATTCCTATTATTTTTGTCTCCGGACGTAATTGATTAAAAACAGCTCCAACTCCCGATGCCAATCCCCCGCCACCTATGGGAACAAATAAATAATCTATTTTCTCAACTGCATCATTTATAATTTCAAGCCCAACAGTAGCCTGACCTTCTATTATTTTAATATCATCAAAAGGATGAATAAATGAGCTTCCATGCTCGTTACAGTAGATTACAGCTTCTTCATACGAATCATCAAAGGTATCACCAATTAATACAACCTCAACATGCGTTTGACCAAACATTTTCACCTGTTTTACCTTTTGCCTTGGCGTAGTGGCAGGCATAAAAATAGTGCCTTTTATATTCAAAACCCTACAGGAATGGGCAACTCCCTGTGCATGATTACCGGCACTGGCACAAACTACCCCTTTACCTATCACTTCGGCAGGCAAATAAGCCATCTTGTTATATGCCCCCCTGATTTTATAAGATCTTACCACCTGTAAGTCTTCTCTTTTCAACCAGACGTTTGCCTTAAAAGCATCAGAAAGATTAATATTGCGCATCAAAGGTGTATGTGTAACCACTTCTTTGAGCTTATCACTTGCTGTTCGAATATTTTTTAAATCAGGGTAAATAAAATCAGGCCTTGAAATTATTTCATTGCCTTTTTTTATTTCTTGCTTTCGACTTTCTTTCGACATTGGCCCTGATTTAAAAAACTTTTCCTAAAACAAAAATATCCCACTGAGTAAAAATTGATTTACAAAATTCAGGGAATAAAAAAAGCCTTTCCAGATACAGAAAGGCTTGTTTATATTTCTTAACAATGTTTATACCTTTCATTGATCTACCATCCCTCTCGTAATTATTGTAGAGGTTGCAATAATGGATGTATAAAACATGTTTGAATTCAGTAACATTATTTGGTCTTCTAAGATTAAATCTCGTCAAATCTATCAGTATGCAAATATTAAAAAAAACAATTAATTTTCATAATTACGATTTCTAATAGAGTAGAACTTCATTAAATATTAAACTTAAGACAAAAATAAAAGTATTTAAAAATTTAAAGTTACAGTTCGAAAAAAAAGAAGGAAATATAATTATGTTAAAGTATTGTTGGTTATTCAAAAAGAATGACAGTAAATTTGTATTATATTTAAATTATATCTAATATAGCAGCATAATTTAAGAAAATGAATTTATTCTTCAACACATACTATTACTTTTACTTTTATTTTAGATCCTCAGCGGGGTTTTAAAGGTAAAGTATTGTGTATAAAAATATAACACTAACCTGAGAGCCTCGAAATCGAGGCTCTTTTTTTTGTAAAAATTGTTTTGTCATAAAAAATAGGATTTAGTACCCAAATGGAAATACCAGTAGCAAAACGTTTAGAAGGCACTCAGGAATACTATTTCTCCAAAAAGTT
>CAMPJM010000053.1 GCA_946886805.1 uncultured Flammeovirgaceae bacterium
ATATTGAATTTTGTATACAAAAATATTAAACTATCTTTATGCTTAGAATTAGATGCTTATCAGTAATACTTCAAACGGTGGACAAAGAGATTATAGGAGGTCGTGCTGGCAATAAAGAAATTTCCTTCTAAAAAAATTAGTCCACCCTGGTGCTTTGAAGCCCAGAAAAATTGATGTAAATTATATAACAGTTCTGTTTCCTCTTAAAAAAATTTGTTATGATAATTGATTTTCGTAGCCGAGTCTTGCGTCATATGAGCATTGACTTTTGGCACTCTTACATAAAATTTAGCTTGTTTTTGACCTGGATTCTTTTGTTTATTGTTCAATCTTTGTCGGCTCAACAAAGTGTGTCCGGTTTTAATCACGTGTCAACGCCTGATAAATTTACACTCAATTCGGTTACAGCCATCACACAGGATAGCAAAGGATTTATGTGGTTTGGGACAAGAAATGGTCTTTTAAGGTATGATGGCATCGAACTTAAATTCATAAAAAGAGAGTTATCTAGCAAGCCCGGTAAAAATGTAAACGATATCAATGCCATCCATATCGACCAAAAAGGAAATATTTGGATGGCAACTAGTTTCGGCCTTTCTGTATATTATCCTGAAACAGATTCTGTTGAAAATTTTCCAACTACTGACCGCACAGGTTTTCTGCCATCTTCTAATATTATAACCAGTGTATTGGAGATGAGTTCTGGTGAAATTTGGTTCGGTAGTAGTAATGGATTGAACCTCTATAACCCAGCGACTAAGACGTTCACTAAGGTTTATTCTAATAAAAATGAATCCGCAAGCCTAAGCTCCAATCACATCACCTCTCTTTATCAGTCTAAAAATGGCACCATCTGGGTGGGTACAGACGATGGTTTAAACAGATTTGTGGGATATAGAAATGAAAAATTTATTTTTGAGGTTTTTCAGCACGACTCATCAGATCCGACAAGCATTATTAATAACCACATAAACGTAATGTTAGAAGATAGGCTAGGAAACTTGTGGCTTGGCACACAGTATGGGCTTGATTATTTTAAAAGTAGCACGCAAAGGTTTATCCATTTTAGCAAGCAGCAAGGAAACGTGCTTACCAGTGAAGTAATCCGTGCCTTGACAATAGACAAAAGTAATCGTTTATGGGTGGGGACTTACGATGGTATAAATATAATTGATAAGCAGGAGGTTGTTCAACACATAAAACATGACCCGAAGACAAATGCCAGTCTTTTAGACAATAAGATTAGAGCATTGTTTACAGATAGAAATGGATCAGTTTGGGTAGGAACATATTACGGCGGCATTAACTATTGGGATGAAAGACAGCTGAATTTTTCTGAAATTGAAGAAGGCAATGGCAGTAAGCTGGGCGCCCGGGTTGTAAGTTCTATAGTCGAGGATGAAGGTGGAAAAATTTATTTTGGAACTGAGGGAGCAGGTATATCTATATACGACCCAAAGACCGAACGCTACCAACACCTAAATGAGCTTAAAAACGATCTAAAGATCGGTACTGTCAAAACGCTATTTTTAGAGGGCAGAAATGATATTTGGATAGGTACCTTTAACAAAGGTTTAATTAATATAAATTTAAAAACAAACGTTTGTAATCAGTTTTTGGAACGCTCTGACGATGAAAACTCCATTAGCTCTGACGCAGTATTGTCTATTGCAGCCAGTTCTAGTAAAAATCTTTGGATTGGTACGCTTAACGGTGGTCTAAATCTTTTCGACCCAAATAAGGAAACATTTAAACAGATAAAATCAAATCCAAAGGATATCAGCTCTTTATATAGCAATTCCGTTAGATCGCTTTTGGTGGCTGAAAATGATGATCTTTATGTAGGTACGTCCTTAGGTTTATGTGTGTTATCTAATTCATCTGAGAAGTTATCGGCACCCTTTGATTTTGAACGCATCTCACCAGTCTCAGATAGCTTACCGCCTCTCGACATTCAGGATATATACGAAGACCACAAAGGCCGGATCTGGGTTGGTACACTAGGGTATGGTATATTTCTGCTCAAGAATAAAGCCCTGCACTCAATGAATTTAGAGGGTGTTACTTCTGTCTTTTCTGTACTACAGGATGCAGAAAATGTATTTTGGCTAAGTTCCAATGAAGGAGTCGTAAAGTTCGACCCTGTCAACAATACTGTTAGAATTTATGATAGTAGGGAAGGAGTACAGCCGAATGAATTCCTCAGAGCTTCTAAATTAATATCTAAAAATAACAGGATATATTTTGGAGGGGCATCAGGCGTAACGTCTTTTTTACCAGACGCCGTTCAAACAATAAATGAGTATGCTCCGGATGTCGTGTTAACAGGTTTCAGCCTTTTTGATAAACCTTTGGAGGTTGGGGATAGTACTGGTATATTGAAACGTGCCATTGAAATTACCGAAAAGGTTGTTCTTGACTATGATCAGAACACTTTCACTATTGATTTTGCCATGCCTAATTTTATTAATACAGGTAATAATGTCTACCATTATCGTTTAAAGGGGCTTGATGATAAGTGGACGACAACCTCGAAACCAACTGTTACCTATACCATTCAGCGCGGAGGCGACTATCGGTTTGAAGTGAGGGCAGCAAATAGTGATGGAGTTAAAACCAGTGGTGTTACGACCCTTTCAATTGAAGTTTTTAATCCTCCATGGAGAACCTGGTGGGCTTATTCAATTTATGGTATGTTGATCTTGGGAGGATTTTCTATTATAGTCTATTTCTTTCAGTCACGAATGAGGCTTCAGCATAAGCTGGATATGGAAACAAGAGAGTTCCTTCACCAACAAGAGGTAAACAGCCAAAAGCTCCAGTTCTTTACCAATATATCTCACGAATTCAGAACTCCTTTAACACTTATTTCAGGCCCACTTCAGAAATTGATTGAAGAATATAAAGGGCCTCATAGGTTGTTTCGGCAACTTTTGGTTATCAAAAAAAATTCCGACCAGCTATTTAAACTAATAAATGAGCTGATGGATTTTAGAAAGCTTGAAAACAAGCAGATGAAACTTCAGGCGGCAGAGGGGAATATAGTATTCTTTTTGCGAGAAGTTTTTTTATCCTTTCAGCAACAAGCAAAATTTGGTAAGTATGCTTACACGTTCGAAACGGATTTAGAGGAAATTAATATCTATTTTGATCGGAACAAATTAGAGAAGGTCTTTTATAACCTTCTGGCCAATGCTTTTAAACATACTCCACGGAAAGGGTGCATAGCGCTTAAAGTGAACCGACAAGGTTCAGATGTAGAGATAATCGTTCAGGATAGCGGGGACGGTATGGATAATAGTCAAATTGAAAAAATTTTCGATAGGTTTTACGAGATACCTGATCAAAAGAATTATGGTAAGTTTAAGCATGGTTCTGGTATTGGTTTGGCCATTGTGAAAAATGTGGTTGAACTACACAAAGGAAATGTGAGAGTCGAAAGTACCGAAGGTTTAGGAAGCAGTTTCATTGTTTCCTTACCGCTTGGTAGGGGGCATCTTATTGACGAAGAAATTATCAAGGAATTTAAGGATAGTGAAGACATTACCTTATACAACAATGGATTGTCAACAGATTATCAAACCGAGGTGGGCGTAGAGCTTGCCTATATTGAGCAGGAAGAAAGCAACAAAAGATGTATTTTGGTGGTAGAAGACAATCAAGAGGTCGCTAACTTCATTCAAAGCGTTCTTGCAGACTTTTATAGGGTGATGATAGTTGAGAATGGTGCCCTAGGGTATCAAAGCGCTGTATCCTTACAACCCGATCTAATTATAAGTGACTTGATGATGCCAAAAATGGATGGGATAGAGTTCTGTTCTAAAGTTAAATCAGATATAAGAACAAGCCATATACCTTTTATTTTATTATCGGCAAGAACCTCTCTTGTTTATAAATATGATGGACTGGAATCAGGTGCGGACGAATACCTTTACAAGCCTTTCGAGATAAAAGAATTGCTTCTTAAATGTAAAAATATTATCAACACACACGATCGTTTGAAAAAGAAATTTTTGAACTCAGGCGTTTTCACTCCGTCAGAAGTTGCTCTAAATTCATTGGACGAATCCATGATGAATAAAGCCTTCCAAATTGTAAAGGATAATGTTTCCAATGAATTTTTTGGTGTTGTACAATTTAGCGAAGAACTGGGGATTAGTAGATCCTTACTATTTATAAAATTTAAAGCATGGGCTGACCAGACGCCTAACGAGTTTATCTTAAGCATACGGATGAAACAGGCTGCCCATCTTATCGAACAGAATAAGTATAATATTTCAGAAATAGTATATAAAGTAGGTTTTAAAGATCCAAGCTACTTTTCCAAAATATTTAAAAAACATTTCTCAATGTCGCCTAAAGCCTACGCTGAAAAATTTACAGAAGGCTTTTATGTCAGTTAGTCTATTACGTACCAAGATTTACCTTAGACGATTTTACCATTCTTCTGGACGATCGTTTTGCCACTTCCTTATAATTTAGCGTTCATGCCTCGAGTATAAGAGTCTCCGGTTTCAGGGTATTAGAAAGCCACACCTAAACCTCTTAAAAGTTGGATACGAGTATTAGATAGGTTGCTCTTATGACATAAGAAGATTCAATAATAAATTTAAACTAAAGTCAATAATGAAGATATTCATAACATATTTTATATGGGCATTTTTAACTTTAAGTCCTCAGAATGAAATTTTCGCTCAGCATGAAGATTTTACTCCAAAAACTGTCGTGAGTATAAAAGGTGAAAAATGGTATATCAATGGTGAACCTACTCTAAAAGGAAAAAAATGGCGAGGATATATTATTGAAGGTCTTCTGCCTAATGCTCGAATGGTACAAGGGATATTTGATGATTTAAACCCCAAAACTAGATCTATGTGGAAATACCCTGACACTCAGGAATGGGATGCTGACCGAAACACACAAGAATTTGTTTCTGCAATGGACGAATGGTCTGAAAGTGGACTTTTAGCGATTACGATCAACTTGCAAGGGGGAAGTCCTCAGGGCTATTCTAAAAATCAACCATGGCATAATTCGGCGATCGACGAAAAAGGCAATTTGCGGCCTGACTATATGGAGAGGCTTTCACAGATAGTGGAAAAAGCTGACAGCTTAGGAATGGTGGTAATTTTAGGGTTGTTTTATTTTGGGCAGGACGAAAGGATAGAGGATGAAGCTGCTATAATCCGTTCCGTTGATAATGCGGTTAAATGGATATTAGATAAAAACTACAAGAATATAGTAATTGAGGTGGCAAACGAGTGTAATAACAAAAAATACGATCACGACATTTTAAAGCCGCAAAGGATTGTTGAGCTAATTGAGCGCATCAAAAGTAGGGAAAGAGATGGGTACAGGCTATTGGTAAGCACTAGTTTTAACGGGGGTTCTATTCCAAATGATCCGGTAGTTGAAGCTTCCGATTTTATACTAATACACGGCAACGGTGTAAAAGAATATGCTGGACTCAACAACATGGCCAATATTATCAGGAATAAAAAAGTATATAGTCCTAAGCCATTGGTAAATAACGAGGATGATCATTTCGATTTTGACAAAGCTATGAACAATTTTGTTGCTTCAACCAGTGCTTATACTTCCTGGGGTTTCTTTGATTATAGAAAGAAAGGTGAAGCTTTCGAAGAAGGCTATCAAAGTGTTCCAGTAGACTGGAGAATCAATTCAACGAGAAAAAAGGACTTTTTTAACTTGCTTAGTGAAATGACTGGTAAGGAATAAGCAAAGCACCTCCATAAATATGATAAATAGAAATACTGTTCGACCTTAAAGTTTTATAGTATCTGTATTAAAGGATTAGCCAAAATTCATATTCATCTCAGTCATTCCTCTCGCTTAAAATAAATATTAATTAATCACTAAAAAAATTAAAACTATGAATGTAAAAAGAAATAATATTCTAGCCTATGGTACTTTTCTCATACTTCTTTTTGTCGGCACATCCTGTAAAGAAGATACTTCTCAGGAAGACATCGTGGACGAAGATAAAATTGATGATGATGGGATGTATGAGGGAGATGGTCTTGTAATTGTAGAAATTGAATCGGCTAAATCTGGTTTATCGGCTTGGGAGCAGGGAACTACCACAGTGAATGGAAAAGAAATTACCTATATTTATGCGGGCGTCGAATCATTTGACGAACCAGGAAAGCAGCAATTAAATTACCCAATAGAAATTGGTGTGGCAGGCACATACAAATTTGCATGGCATTGCAAAGTTGGCGAAGGTGATCTTACTTCAGAAGAAAATGATAGCTGGCTTAAAATAGATGCTGATCAATTTTATGGTGAAAGAAAATCAGATGGCGCAACAGTCAGGCCCCATGGTGTTTGTACTAAAGATTGTCCTGAAGGTGATGGCAAAAATGGCTGGTTTAAAGTTTATAGCAATGTAACTACCAACTGGTCCTGGAGAACTAAAACCAATGACGGGAGTGCTTTTGAAATTTATGCAACATTTGATGAGCCTGGTATTTATAGTGTTTCTATTTCAGCAAGATCAGCACATCAATTCCTAGATCGTTTTGTGCTTTATCATCTCGAGAGGTTTACTGAAGATGAAGCAACCGATTTGTCAAAAGAGCCTACCCATTAATTTAGTTAAATTCGATCTATTTAATAATAAACTTTCTTGCTGCATTGAGCCTGGAAACGTTAAAATTCTACGTTCAATGCAGTTAGTTTATTTATTGATAGAGTTATCTCTAAAAAGCAAGTTTTGCCCCTTTTTAAAGGAATTATAGTTAAATCCCCTAGCTTTATATGTTTAAGTCAATTCTGAGGTTTGAAACTGATATAGCCATCGCCAAAAGTGAATAATAATAAAAGTTGAAAATTCAAGAGAAGGTGAAATTTCAAAACGTAAAAATAGCTTTTCAAATTACTGAAATAGTTTAATTCGTATGTTTAAACTCAGATTGCAAAGCTCAGGATAATGTTTTCAAACCAATTTGCCTCATTATTTGTCAGCAGATAGTGCTTCTTATGCAGGCTTTTTTAATCTTTATTAATTCTCCTTTTTGAACTTAGTTTATTTTTTGCTTTCGTTCGCTTAATTACCGCTTATTTCCAAGTGAAAGACTTTATAGAGGATTTTACCATTTTTATGGATAATTCTCCCTGAAAGCACCCCTATATTTAGCGAGATCATTAGAATGAAATGACAGGTTTTTATTGCTCCTCTGCAATAATTACAGGAGAGAAATTATAGGAATATAATACTAATAGTTTGGTTTCAATTCCACTCATTCGGTAGATCGAGGGCTTTATAAAGTATTCAATAAAATACAAGTATGGAAGGTAATATAAAACGCATATTATTAGTTGGTTTTCTGAGCATTTTTGGAAGCAGTACTCTTTACGCACAAAACCCTATGGTAGCTGATGTGGGTATGGCCGATCCGCATATCCGCATATTTAATAACAAAGCCTATCTGTTCGCCACCCATGATGCTGACCCTAACGCAAAAAAATTTACAATGCCTGATTGGAAGATATGGTCTTCTGATAACCTGCGTGACTGGGTTCTGGAAAGAACGATTTTGCCTTCAAAAACCTATATGGGAAAGTCCGACAATTGTTGGGCCCCCGATGCTGTATATAAAAATGACATGTATTATTTTTATTTTTCAAATGGAAATGTAAATACGGGTGTCATGAGCAGTAAATCGCCTGTTGGCCCGTATACCGATGCTCTCGGAAAGCCGCTACTAACCGAAGACATGACCACCACAAAAGAGTACGATCCGACTGTTTTAATTGAAGATGATGGAAGAGGAACGGCATATATTGCTTTTGGCCATCATCGTGCCAATGATCCTGATTTGTTTTTTGCTATCGCAAAACTTGGTGAGGATATGATAACCCTTGCAGAAGCACCAAAAGAAATTAAAATTATTGGAGAAGGAGAGGTTTTGGCTGGAAATGATAAACCCACTTTACACAAAAGAAATGGTGTATATTATTTGTCTGCAGGTTCACATTATGCAACGGCCACAAATATTTATGGCCCCTACACAAGACGAGGAAATTCGGGAAATGATGAGTTTGGGCTAAATTCTCGTGCCCATGGCAACTATTTCAGTTGGAATAACCAGTGGTTCCACACCTGGTGCCATTTTCATCTGGGTAAAGAGGTAGCCAGGTTCCGGGAATCGTACATTACTTATTTGCACTATAAAGATAATGGTGAAATGGTGGATGATGTAGGCTTTCTTGATGAACATTTTGCTACAGGAGTAGGGAAATATGATGCCTCCTGGGATAAAATTGAAGCCGAATGGTATATGGCAGCTGATAATGTGGAGAAAAGGGAAAATGGCAAAGGTGGTTTTGAAATCCAGCAAATTAAACACGGGGCTTATCTTTACTACCCAAATGTAGAGAATATAGATAAGGCTGCTTCCATAACTTTTAATATGTCGTCCGATATGGGCGGAACTATTGAAGTTAGGGCCGATAGTTTAACTGGAGCAGTTTTAGGAACGGTAGAAATTCCCCATGCCGAAGGATGGAAAAATTATAAAACGGTTAACATCCCGTTAAGCAAAACTAAAGAAGTAAAAGATGTCTACCTAATATTTAAAGGTGTCGGGGGAAATCTGTTTAGTTTAGATTGGTTTAAGTTTGAAGAGTAATCTTATAACTTAAATGCAGCACACTGTGGAAATAGTCGGGTTATTTGCTTGCTTTTTTTTTAAGGTTTGATACCTCTGTTAATATTTAATAACCATTAATTTAAATAACTATGATGCCAAATTTACTTAAAGTAAATTCATTCTTTAAAGCACTGATCGTGTTGCTGTTAATGAATTTTTCTCTAACCTCCCTGAAAGCTCAGACTGAAGAAGGCCCTGAGAGGATTTTTCAGACTGTTTTTGTTGACGATTTCGACAGAGGACCAATTTTTCCGTTATCTGATGGAGGAATTCCTTCAGCAGCTTACACTACCACAACTACGGTAAGCCCAGCGTGGGAAGATCTGGGGGGTACATCCCGCACACGATTGCATAATGAAAGTGAAACTGATTTTACACTTCAGTTGCTTGCCCAACATAAAATTTCAGACACAGAAGTGCAAAGTGGTAACCACACAGAGGTTAGTGCGCCATTAGCTTCTTATGATGAACTTTTTGACCCCATTCTTAAGGATAATTACGGACTCGTTTCGTGGACATATGCAATGAAGAATAATAGAAACAGCACCGGTGGTACCGCTGGTTTTCAGGGTACACAAATGGGAGCTGCTGTGGTTCTTGCTGCTACCGATGGTAATTTCTACTCTCCTTCTTCTGCAACCTCTAACGGTTATGCGGTGATAATTGTGAAAGAGTCCATCAATGAAACCAATGGTTATGCAGCTTCTTTAATTAAATTCAGCAATGGTTTGTCTGATAGAACTGTTATAGTAGCCCCTCCAGTCCATATAAGTAATAGTGGCACGTCCTGGATTACAATTAATGTAGTTTATAATCCTGAAAATGATGAGTGGACCTTGTCTGTAAGGGACGAAGACAGTACTACGGCTAAGGGAGATGTGATGGCGTCCACACCGGCCCTGACAACCTATGGAACGGCAGTAGATGCTACTTATACCAGCAGCACGATGACCCATTTTGGCTTTGCGTTGAATACCCCAAATTCGGGAGCCCCGGGAGCAATAGGAAACGCGTTATCGGTAGACGATTATACGGTGAAAGTAGAAGAATCCACCCCTGCTGAAGAAGGTGAACTGGTACTTGACGTTAATTTCGACAATCATACAGGTGATTTTGTTGATTATAATGTAGCTATGGCATCTGAAGATTTCAATGGCATTGAAAACAGGGTGTCGGCTGAAATTAGAGGATTGGATACTGAAACTAAAACATGGCCTCAGAGGACCAAAGTGGGTGAGCAGCATTTGAGGGCCCACTTTCCTGCTGAAATGGCAACCGGCCGAAAAACAGGATTTTTATTTGATAAAGGTATTCCTGCAACGGAAGGCGCTATTATGGAATACAGAGTGAAGTTTAGCGAGGGCTTTCAATGGAAGTTAGGCGGAAAATTACCTGGTTTAGGAGGCGCAATTGAGGGTGGTGGTTATCCTGTAGGCTGTACAGATAATGTGAATAGGGTTCAAAATGGGTTTACTGCCCGTTTAATGTGGCGTAGAGATGGACGATTGGTGGTCTATACCTACTTTCCTGAAAGAGACCTTACCAAGTGTGGAGAGGATATTTCCTTTTTGACTAATGCTGAAACAAATCGTTGGTACACTGTAAGGCAGCATCTTACCTTAAATGCCCCCGGACAAAGGAATGGTTCCCTTAAAATGTATGTAGATGGAGAATTGGTTTTAGACAGATCGGATTTGTTAATCAGGCTCGAAGGCAAGGAAAATGTGAAAATTGATAGGACCATTTTTCATACCTATGCTGGTGGATCTGACGATGCTGATTGGTGGTCTACTGAAGATCAGTATGTTCATTTTGATGATTTCAAGGTTTGGGTTAACACCTCAGATGCACCTGAAACTGAGTTAACTGTAAATATCACCTCTCCTGAAGAAAACGCTAATATTGTTTTTAGTGAGGGTATGAGCCTGGATATTGCAGCCCATACAATGGACGCAGAAGGGATTGAAAAAGCGATATTCAGTATAGATGGAGAAGTGTTATCGGAAGACCTGACCGCGCCCTATACAGCTACCTGGATCCCGGCCACACCTAAGGTGTATAGCATAGGAGCTAAAGTAATCAATACAAGGGGGTCAGAAGAGGAAACCTCTATTTCCGTAAGAATTTATGAAGTAGAAGATGAATCAGGTTTTCAAACGGTGTTTTCCGAGAACTTCGACAGGGAATCTTCTCCTTTATCGAACGGTGGGGATCCGGCTGTTGAGTATACCACAACCACAACCACAGCACCACCTGTCGGCTCTGATGGAGGTACGACCCGTACTGTTTTGCACAACGGAGGTTCAACAGATTATATGTTGCAAGTGTTAGCCCAACATGATGGCCAAACAGGTCACCATACCGAAGTAAGTGCTCCACTTTCTTCTTATGAAGCACCCTTTAAACCTGTATTGAGTGAAAATGCGGGAATAGTTTCCTGGAAATTTGTAATGAAAAATAATAGAAGTAGCCTCGGCGGTAGCCCGGGCTTCGAAGGAACACATGTAGGGTTGGCCGCCGTTTTGGTTGCCACCGGCGATAACTTCTATTCTCCTAACGGTTCTACAGCCAATGGTTATGCTGTGGTTATTTTGGAAGATCCTGAATCTGGCTTTAGCGCATCGCTAATAAAATTTGAAAATGGCTTGTCCAACAGAACGCTCGTTGCGGGTACTTCGCCTTCCTTTAGCTCAAACATTACATGGATATCCGTAAGGATCGATTATAATCCTGCTACTGATGAATGGACCATGTTCTTGAGAGATGATGAATCGGACAGTGAGAAGGGAAATATTTTCCTCCCGTTTTTACCGCTTCAGGAAAATGGAATTGCTATAGATAACTCATTTACCGATATCCCCATGACCCATTTTGGCTTTTCCTTAAATACGCCGAATGTGGGGGCTCCCGGGGCAGTTGGCAATGCGCTTTCCATTGATGATTATTCAGTTAGGGTAGCAGGGGAAGAAGAGGAAGTGATTAGTGCTATTGAAAATGAAGAAGCCTTGGCACGCTTTGTCGTTTATCCCAATCCTTCCAATGGCAAAGTGTCTTTTAACACAACAAATGACACAAAGAATGGCATTAAAGGTAATTATACGGTTTACAATTCAAATGGGGAAATAATCGCCAGCGGCAAAATGGGTAATACAAGCCCGGAGATTGACTTGTCTGGAAAAGCCAAAGGCTTGGTTTTTGTAAAGGTAGAGACTAAAGATTGGGTGCAGGTTAAGAAGGTAATCATTGGTTTATTATAAGCTATTTACTTCTTTTTAGTTTTATAAGCCAGAGAAGTTTTATTAATTTATTATAAAAAAGTTGATGGAAATTTATCCTTCAACTTTTTTATTTCTATAAAATGGATCCATCATGAATAGAATGTTCCAAAACATAATAGTACTTCATCAAAAGTTTTTTTAAGACTCTTGAAACGCGTTGGCAAAATCACATTCTGGACCTGACGTTAAAACATCTTTATTGCTATTATAACTTACTGCCTTTCGCATTAAATATATAATTAAAAACCTAACCGTCACTTTACTCTATAGGCAAAGCTGCATGTAAATGCAATACCGTCTTCCTTTCGGCAATTCAATACCTGAACAATATTCGATGAGGGCCTTATTGCTTATTGAAATATTTTATTGCTTCTATCCCTATTTTAATGGTGGTAGAAATTATTAGCGTCAAAAGGATTTCTGGATGGGAGAGTTATGCCAAAGGCATCCCTCCCCAATGCTATTAAGTTTAAGGCGATTTACCCTTCCCTCTTCAGGAGAAGGGATGGAGGATGAGGTATTTTAAAAAGCTTAACTTAATAGCATTGGCACCCCTCCTTTTGCGAAGCTTTAGCAGCTTTCTTCCCACTTCCATCAAAAATCAGATTCTTCATTAAATTCATGGTAGTGCCATTTTATTAAACCGAGTCTTGACCTGTAAAAAGACAATTGATTTCTATAAAAACATTGTTTTTGTTGCTTTTAGGATTAAAAAATCGGCTACAAAAGCTTTCCATAGCCCTTTAGACTAATTTACCATTTTTTTGGACGTTTTTTTTCGCTACATGGCGTAGATTCGATACTATTAACGATGACCCCAAAGTATTTTATATTATCAACTCCTTAGTGGTTCGAGTTTAAATACAAACGATTGCAAATAGGGTTTTAATTATCTGATATCTTTAACGGTCTAAATTATTTCACTAAAACCTAATCATTATGTTTAAAAAATTTTACAAGTTCATGATGGTACTTGTTCCATTATTTGCATTAATGGGCGCCCAGAATCTAAAGGCGCAAGAAGTGACCGTCACAGGTAATGTCTCTGAAATGGATTTGCCTGGAGGCTTACCTGGTGTTAACGTTATAATACAGGGAACCACACAGGGAACTGTCACGAGCGTAGATGGGGATTATAGTATTACTGTTCCCGGTCCGGAGTCTGTGCTCGTATTTAGTTCAGTGGGCTATATCTCCGAAGAAATAACGGTTGGTAATCGATCCACAATC
>CAMPJM010000054.1 GCA_946886805.1 uncultured Flammeovirgaceae bacterium
TTTAATAATCGGGCTTTGAATGGCTTGGTTTTTTGGGGAAGGCACCGTGCACACAATATGAACAGAAAATTACTTACCGCTTCCGTAATTGCCGCGCTTGGGGGGCTTTTATTCGGGTTTGATATAGCCGTAATATCTGGGACAGAGCAGTCCACAAAGGAAGTATTTGATTTAGATGGTTTCTGGCACGGCTTTACAAATGCCATCGCCTTAATTGGTACCATTTTCGGCACTATATTGATCGGAAAACCTGGCGAAAAGTATGGCAGACGCAATTTATTGATCGTTATCGCCGTTTTTTTTGCCGTTTCTGCAATTGGAAGCAGCCTTGCCGGTTCCTGGTATAGCTTTCTGTTTTATAGGTTTTTAGGTGGATTGGCGGTAGGGGCATCATCTGTTCTGGGACCGATGTACCTTTCCGAAATAGCCCCAGCGCACTTGAGAGGCAGGCTGGTGGCACTATTTCAGTTCAATGTCGTGTTTGGCATATTGACCGCCTATTTTTCCAACTATATTATCAATGAGTTAATTACTCAGGAGGCCTGGCGTTGGATGTTGGGCGTAGAAATCATTCCTGCCATATTGTTTTTTGCATTGTTGTTTACAATTCCTCAAAGCCCCCGTTGGCTGGTTAAGAGAAACAGGCATGAGGAAGCCAGAGCAGTTTTGTTTCAGCTCGGTAACAAACAGCCGGATAAGGAACTACGGGAAATAAAGCAATCTCTGACCGTAGAAAAAGGCGGAAAAACTGAGCCTCTGTTCACCCGAAAGTATTCATTTCCGATTCTGCTGGCAGTATTGCTGGCTACCTTTAACCAGTTCTCCGGAATTAACGCTATGAACTACGCCCCCAGAATTTTTGAAATGACGGGTCTTGCAAAAGACACGGCACTATTGCAGGTAATAGGTGTAGGAATTACCAATTTAGTATTTACCGTCTTGGCTATGTTTACAATAGACCGCTTTGGTCGAAAAACGCTACTGGTTATCGGTTCCGTAGGCATGATTATTTTCCTGGGGCTTACTTCGTTGGCATTTTATCAGGAAAGTTTTGCAGGTTATTCCGTCTTCGTTTATCTCATCGGGTTTGTTGCCTGTTTTGCTTTTTCCCAGGGAGCGGTAATTTGGGTGTTCCTTTCAGAAGTGTTCCCCAATTCGGTTCGGTCACAAGGGCAGGCTCTGGGCAGTCTTACCCATTGGGTCTGGGCCGCTGTAATGACCTGGATGTTTCCTGTTGTTGCCGAAATGAACAACGGTGGTGCAATAGCCTTTGCTATTTTCGGAATCGCCATGGTATTTCAATTGATATTTGTGGTGAAAATGGTTCCCGAGACCAAAGGAAAATCCCTGGAAGAAATTGAAGCGATTGTGCTAAAGAGGAATTAGTTTTTAGTTTTTAGTGTTTAGCGATTGGCTTTTAGTGTTTAGCGATTGGTGGTTAAAATCCGCGGTAAATTTGACGACCATGCCTATTGCTGGTTATGCTGTTTGCCGTTTCGATATCAGTGAAAAACACTTGCTTTAAGCATCATGATTTAAAAAAATTAAGCCAACAAATCTGTTTCTACAGCACAATTCTCTAATTCTCCAATTCACTCATTCTCTCATTCCCCCAAGGTCATCTGTTAAAATAGTTGTGCATGAACAGCAGCTGGTATTGAACAGCGTTTTGCCAATAGTCCCAGGTATGGCCACCCGGCCGGGAAATAAAATCGTGTGGGATGTTCCGCGCTAAAAGTTTATTGTGCAGGTTTAGGTTTGCCTGGTAAAAGAAGTCGTCAACCCCGCAGTCCACGATCAAGGCCAGTTTGTTTGGAGACAACAGGTGCACCAGGTTTATTACAGAGTTTTCTTCCCATCTTTCCGGAAATTTTGACTGCGGACCTAATTTTTCCTTTAATTCCCAATTTTCAGGGAAAGGTCGCAAGTCTACGCCTCCACTCATACTTCCCGCGGCTCCAAATACATCCTGATGCCTCAACGCCAGATACAAGGCACCATGGCCTCCCATGCTCAGACCGGTTATGGCTCTGCCTTCAGGTGAGGCAACGGTTCTATAATGCTTGTCGATCCATGGCACCAACTCATTGATCATATAGGTCTCGTACCTCACGTCTCGCTGTTCAGGGCTGTCCATATACCAGCTATTAAAGCCACCGTCAGGGCAAACGATCATGATTCCCCATTGATCTGCATAATTGGCAATTTCCGGTGCGTCCGTGATCCAACTTTTATAAGAACCGCTATATCCATGCAGGAGATAGACGACTGGAAAACTTGTGTTTTTATTGTTGTGTTCAGGGGTAATTACTACTGCCTTTATGTTTTTATTCATTGATGGACTGAAGGTTTCAACGGTATCGACTGTGGCCGCCTTCAGGTTTACGAAAGAAAATAAAAGTACAAATCCTGAAAATATTTTAATAATATACTGCATTTTTATAAGAGTTTTTTGCTAATGATATTTTACAAAGGCATGATTGTCAAACCTTTTGCTTAGCCGCAGTAGAATCCCTAATGATCAAAGAAGTGGGCAACGAAATGTTCTTTGTCTTGGGAGTATTCTCGCCAGTGTTTAAGGCTTGCAGCAAAGAAGTGATAACAGTTTCGGAAATTTGATCTATTGGTTGTGCTACGGCTGTGATAGAGGGGGAATATATCCGAAAAAGGTCATTGTCATCGAATGACAACACGGCAAGATTTTCCGGGATTTTCAGCCCCAGACTGGAGATGGCTTCAAGGCCGCAAATACCCAGATAGTTGGTTCCAAAGAAGACTGCGTCGAGTTCCGTGCTTTCTTTTAAGATTTTCGTAATAGCTGGCGTGTAGCTTCTATCGTCTACATAAGGCAATACATGCAGATGGGTAGACAGTTTGTTTTCGTGCATTGCGTTTTTGTATCCTCTGATCCTGTCGTTTTCTTCTTCCGGTTCCAGCGATATGGTGATAAATGCGATATTCGAATAGCCTTGCGCCATCAGGTGTTTGGTGCCGGTATAAGTGCCTTCCTCATTATCCACAAGCACATTCATTATTTCTGAATTCCCAAAGTTACGGTCAAAGAGGATGATGGGAGAACCTGCACTTGCCAGGAGGTCTATATCCTTTTCGATGCCGGGAGTAGGAGCGATAATGTAGCCATCCACACCGAGGTTCTGAAACATTGATAAGAAAGATTTTGCCCTTTCAGGATCATTTTCAGTGCTACAATAGATTATTTTATAGCCGTTATCATATGCTTTATCTTCAATTTGTTTGGCAATACGAGCAAAAAACGGGTTGGAGATATCCTCAACAATTAGCCCCAGAATTCTTGTTTTGCCCGTTCGCAGGCTTTGCGCGAGCTGGTTGGGTTTATAGCCCACCTCTTTTACCAGTTTCATTACTTTTGCGACCAGTTTATCACTGATCCTTTTTTCTTTGGCTTTGCCATTCATTATAAAGGAAACGGTGGTCTTGGAGATGTTCAGCTGAGATGCAATGTCTTTTATAGAAGGCTTTTCTTTTTTTGATTCTTCCATTCCTACGGGTGTAATTTGAATTGACGCCAAATATAATGCTTTTATTCACTTTCGTAAGATATTCAGATGAAAGTCGTAAAATACAGGATGAAATGTTTTGCAAGCATAGGTATTTAATTTGCTGATTTACAATGCGTTTACTAGATATTTGGTCAGGTTTTTTTACAGAGCTGCAAATTTTTTTGAAAAAAAGTATAAAAAAATTGACTATCTACTTATAATTTCTTTCATTTGCTAAACCGATTTACTAAATCGATTGCGTGGTTACAGTTTTTGCATGTTATCCCAATTTATTCTATGAAGAAAATTTACTATTTACTAATTGTTTTATTTGTGATGGGGCTCGCCGCGTGCGAGGACAAATTTCTGGATCAAACGGTGACTACCGATCTGGATGAGGAGACCGTTTTTTCGGATAGCTCCTATACAGTTGCTTTTTTAACCGATATCTATACTGATATTGGTTTTAGCAGTGCACCCGACCGGTTTGGTGATGGTGCGTTGATCTTTCCCCAGATTACAGGGGGACTTCAAACAGCTTCTGATGAAGCTACGCCACGGGTGATTAACGAAATTACTACTGATCTACAGTTTATTACCGGAACGGTCAATCCTATCATTATTGATGCTGCCGCCTGGGATAAGCCGTACGAGAATATCAGGAAGGTAAATCAGTTTTTGAAGCACCTGCCCGACACGCCGCTCAAAGATGACTTGAAGAAGACCTATGCGGCGGAGGCGCGCTTTTTAAGAGCATGGTATTACGCTATTCTTTTGAAACATTTTGGTGGCGTTCCCCTAATTGGAGATAAAGTGTTTTCCCCTAACGAGGAGATACCTGCTGTCAGAAATACCTATGAAGAATGTGTGAACTACATTGTGGCGGAATGCGAAGCGGCAGCTGCGGACCTGATAGTAAAGCCGAGGGGCAGGGATTTTGGACGGATAGGCGCTGGTGCGTGTATGGCCTTGAAAGCCCGCGTTTTACTCCATGCCGCCAGCCCACTACATAATGGCAGTAATTTTGCTCCCGGGCATCCTGCTGAAGCCTTGCTGGGATACCCTGTCGCAGATCATGAACGTTGGAAAAAGGCGGCTGATGCAGCCAAAGAATTAATAGATCTTGGTGCGTACCAACTCTATATGAGTGATGGATTGGCGGAAATACCTGACAAATTAAATGGTGTACCTGAGCCTGGCTTCGGCTTTTATGCACAATTTCTTGCAGCCGATTACACTTCTTTTGGTGCCTTTGATGGTATTATTCTAATGAGGATGGAAGACAAAGGCCAGGATCGGGAGCGTTTGTTCCAGCCTCCTTCAAGAGGTGG
Organism: uncultured Flammeovirgaceae bacterium; assembly: GCA_946886805.1. The sequence continues at coordinate 4,853 of CAMPJM010000054.1, forward strand.
AAGCGGTGGCGGCGGCTTTCCTTATCAGGAAACTGTTGATGCTTTCGGCATGAGCAACGGAAAAGCGATCACAGATCCGGAATCGGGGTATGACCCGTTGAACCCTTATGCCGACCGTGACCCTCGCTTTTATTATTCTATTATTTATGATCAGGATATGTTAAGTCCTGGTGGCCCTGATGCTGCCTATGAACCTGTAGACATTTATCTTGGTTCTTATGAAGGCTCACCCGCAACGCAGGATGCTGTACGTACGGGAACGCCTACAGGCTACTACATCAACAAAATGTTGCATCGGTCTATTACTGCAAATAGTTTTATAGAAGGACCTCAGTCCAGGCCTTTAATCCGCTACGCAGAAGTTTTGCTGAACTTTGCGGAGGCCATGAACGAATATGAGGGACCTACTCCGGAAGTATTTGAGGCAGTAGAACTTGTACGGCAACGAGCGGGATTAGATCCCTATCAGTTAGATCCAGGGCTTTCCCAGGAGGAAATGAGGGCAGCAATTCGCAACGAGCGTCGGGTTGAGCTGGCATTCGAAGGCTTCAGGTTTTGGGATGTACGCCGTTGGATGATTGCCGACGAGACACAGAATCAGGTGATGCACGGCATAGAAGTGCGTAGGAATGGAACAGAAGTGAGTTTCAATGAATTCCCGGTCCGTCAGCATCAGTTTAGAAAGGCAATGTATTTTTGGCCTATCCCCCAAACGGAAACTGGTAAATCACCTGAACTGATCCAGAACCCTTACTATTAACAGGTCAGAAATAATCAGACTTTTATTTATTAACCAACATTCGGAATATAATTATGAAAGTAAATACAATCTTTAAGCATTTGTTGCTCTTCTGTGCATTTTTTGCCTGTCTCGTCAGTTGCGACGTGATAGAATCGGAAGAGGAAGAATTTATAGTTGAAACTGAAAAGAACATTGCAGGTACCTGGCAAATCATAAACGTTACCAGAAACGGGCAGAATATTACAGAGAAGTTTGACTTTTCGACCTTTAAAGTAAACTTTCTGCCTGATCACACATTTTCCATAGAGAATCCCGTACCATTTTTCGTAAAAACCAAAGGCACATGGTCAGTGGATGATCCGCGTTATCCCTTTAAGATAGCCTTTGAAGAAGAGGGGGATGATCTCATGGTAACAGAATTTAGCTATCCGATTGTAGGGGCAGAGCGACAGATTCAATTTACCTTCTCTCCCGGCTGTACGAATAATACCTATGAATATTTTTTACAGCGGACATCAGAATAGTCTAAAACCTAATACGAAAACAAATGAAGACATCTATAAATTTGAAAAAAGGGGATTGGAGAAACAAGGTACTGATCATGGCCATGGCTTTGTTTATGGTGACGTGTGTTACCTTTGAAGGTGGCGTTGAAGGGCCCGAGACTGCTCTTATTGGCGAAACGGTCACCTTCACAGTTCATCCTTTAATTGATCGACCTAATGAAGGTAGGGACAATATAAGATTAGTACTTGGTTTTCTTGCTCCTAAAAGCTGGAATGCTGCCGAGAATGCCGTTATTACCTATACCAGTGATGTGGACCAGGGCCTTCAGTCTGCATCTTTGATGCCTGAAAGTATTTTGGTCGCATATAGTGAGGACTTGGGAGGGGGTACTAAATTGAATTGGCAGGATCTTTTACACAAGATGTATGGGGTCGGACCAAACGTTTTGCAGGATATGCAGTGGGTGGTCTATCAAACAGATAAAACCTATAATATCGCTGCAAATGAAGTAATCCACAGTGATTTCCACATCAAAATCAACGTAGGTCAACAGAATCTCAGGGCCAAACTTGGATTCTTTGTTGGTAACACCACAGAGGGTATCTGGATGGATAGTCATTACGAAGTGCAATATTCGGATTGCTTTGAGGTAACAGGAGGCAGAGGGGCTATAGTCGATTTTTGTGAGCTGCACCTAAATTCAGCGACGCCAACTTCAGGAACGCAGGACGATATTATTACACTTATTTATCAGGGAGATATTTTGGAAAATGATCTACAGGATGCTGCCGAAGTGTATTTATGTGCCACCGCCTATACTGATGCCGGAAACAGTTATGAGGTTTGCGGAAGTACGGAGAAGACAAGAATGACAAAGACACCTAATTCAGGTCAAACCTTTGAAATTTCAATATGGCCTGCGGGTTATTTTAATATCCCTGAGGGCGAAGAAATTACAGACATAGATTATAGCTTCACCAACGCAGATGGGTCCATCGAGGTAATGTCAAACATGTCAGATGAAGATGATACCACATGGCAACCTTTTAGCTACACCGTGTCTTGCAGTAATTAACCGGGAACAAAAATTTAATTATTAAAAAATCAAATATATGCTAGAATTTTACTTAAGAAATGGCATGAAAATAATTTTTCTCCTGCTTATCGCCATGATTGTGGCGAATAGCCCCGCCCTGGCTCAGGATCTTTCTGGAGATGTGCGCAAGGGGATTGTGCTGGATGACTATGGCAATCCGCTCCAAGGGGTGTCAATTGAAGTTGAGAACAGCGATTCTGTAGTAATTTCAGATGAAGATGGATTCTTCGAAATTACTGCAAGCGAAGGCAGCAGGCTCATTTTTCAACATCCTGAATTTTATACCTATGCGCTGACAGTGAACGCAGGGTTAAAAGACATATTTGAAGTGCAACTGGTAGATAGTTACTTGAAAAATCCTGAAAAAATAGCGGTGCTTTATGGTACAGCGGAAAAAAATAAAACAGTAGGTGCGATATCAACCGTTCATACCAACCAATTGACCACCTCGCTTTCGTCTAATTATGCATCTGCCCTGGCAGGCAGGCTACCGGGCTTATACGTGCAACAGAACCGGGGGATTAGGGCAACTTTTACTGACGTTAACACCAGCGCGGCCTTTGCCGGTGGACGTATACCGATGACGAATCGTGCAGTGCCGGGAGACAATACAATGTATGGCCTATCGCTAAGAGGGCAGAGTCCTGTTACAATCATTGACGGGATACAGCGTGATATTTATTCAATAGATCCTGCGAATATCGAATCGGTTTCACTTCAAAAAGATGCCCTTTCATCTATATTACTTGGCATGAGAAGTTCTCGTGGAATCTTATTGGTAACCACCAAAAAACCTTCTGAGGAAGGGTTTCAACTATCCTTTACCGGAGAAGTAGGCGTGCAACGGCCGTTGAAAATGCCTCGGCCGCTTAGTGGCTACCAATATGCTTACTTGCTCAACGAAGCCCTACAAAATATAGGGGAGGCACCAGCCTATTCGGCGGCAGACTTTGCGGCCTATCGAAATGGGGAAAATCCTTTTACACACCCTGATGTTGATTGGTACAATACTGTATTTCAAGAATCGGCACCAATTTCATCATTTAACCTCAATGCCAGCGGTGGCGGTAAGGTTGCGCGATATTCCGTGAGTCTAAATTATCTAAATCAGGAAGGCCATTTTAAGACGCTGGACGTAAATAGCTATAGAACTAATATAGAACTGGACCGCTACCTGTTTACCTCCAATATTGATATAGACGTAACGGACGACTTTAAAATGAGTTTGAACCTTTTTGGAAGAATACAGGAAGGGGTGCAGCCCGGAGCAGGAAGCAGCAATATATTAAATAACATGTATGTGACGCCAAACAACGCTTATCCTATTTATAATCCTGATGATTCATACGGTGGTTCTGTAACTTTTACGAACAACCTGTATCAACAGGCACTTAACTCGGGATATATGCAGGACAATAGTCGCGACATAATGGCCAATATTGATCTTGACTATGATCTGGGCAGTTTGGTAAAAGGTTTGTCTGCGAAAGCAATAACCAATATCTCCGTACAAAACCTGTCAGCCATCGTCCGCAACAAGCGTAGCATCGTGTACCAATATACTCCGGCCGAAGGGGAGGAGGAAGAACGCTATTCGTTCTATGGCTCCAATTCACCCCAATCAAACAGCTTTAACTATGTAGGTACAAGTAGGTTTTGGTATGGACAATTGTCCCTTAACTACAACACTTTTATCGGAAAGCATGAAATCAATGCCAAGCTATTTGGCGATAAGCGCATTGTTTCCCCTAATTTTGATTTGCCTGCCAAGTATAATAACCTTGCGGCACAGGCCAAATACAACTATGCAGGAAAATATTTTGCTGAAGCCGCGATCGACTTTGGTAGTTTCAACCGGTATCCAACTGATCATCAGTGGGGAACATTTTACGCTTTTGGCCTTGGTTGGGATTTATCAAAAGAAAGCTTCCTCCAGCAGGTTGATTGGTTAAACCAGTTGAAAATAAGAGGTGTATATGGCAAAACTGGAAATGCAGATATGCGTGAAGCGGGATATTATAGCTGGCGGCAGACCTACGGCGGGGAGCTACAAGCATACCCCCAGGGCTACTCCAGATCTAATGGCGGGGGCATAGAGCCCACCAACAATACCCTGGCGAATCCCAACATTACCTGGGAAAAAGCAGATAAGATAAGTGCCGGCGTGGATATTGCCCTTTTTAATAACCACCTTCAACTTACCGGAGATTATTTTTATGATACCTATTATGATCTTTTACAATCGCGTGGGAAAAGTATCGAATTGTTGGGGATAAATTACCCCGCTGAAAATATTGGTGAGCAGTTATTCAAGGGAGTAGAGCTTTCTCTTACCTACCAGAATAACATTGGTAATTTCAATTACTTCTTTACTGGCAACTGGTCGCAAATGGAAACCGAGATCCTGTATATGGATGAGCAGTTCACCGAATACGCTTATAACAGGCACACCGGAAATCCTGTGAGTACTATTTTTGGCTTGCAAGCAGATGGCTTCTTTGATTCGTATGAAGAAATAGAGGGTGCCGCTATTTTTGAAGGAGTACCTGTACAGCCCGGAGACATCAAATACAAAGATCTTAACAACGACGGCGTTATCGATTCTTACGATCAAACTGCAATCGGTAATACCAAGCCTTTATCTTTTTATGGACTTACTGCCGGATTTAACTTCAAAGGTTTTGATTTCAGCGTCTTGTTTCAGGGGGCATATAATAGAGACTTTTATCTAGGGGATCAAACGCTTCAGTCAGGTTTTCGACCTTTGAATTCTGGCTTTGGTCAGGCCTATCAAAACATAGTAGGGCGTTGGACACCTGAAACGGCCGAAACCGCCACCTATCCAAGACTGACGGCCGGTGGGAGCCAAAACAATGCGCCAAATCAGTGGACTTCGTTTTTTGTGGAATCAGGCGATTATTTAAGACTTAAAAATATAAGCCTTGGCTATACGCTGCCTTATAAATGGACTGGTCATCATGGAGTGTCTGCTGTTCGTTTATTTGTGAATGCACAAAATATCTGGACAAAATCCGCGACCAAGCTGGTAGATCCGGAAGTAGTTTCTTTTGGAAACTATCCAATTCAACAGGTAATCAGCGGAGGCGTAAATATTAAATTGTAATTCCACTTAACGAATTAATAACGAGTAAGATGAACAATAAACTATATAAGATTTTCATAGGCCTTGCACTTACTGCTTCCTTATCGTCGTGTGAAGAAGACTTTGAGGCAGTTCCATTGGAGCAATATACACTGGATTATATATTCAGTACGGCCGACTCTACCGGAGTAGAAGCCCGAAAATACCTTAACACAATTTACAGTTACATGCGAAACGGCCATAATAGGGTGGGGGGCGATTATTTAGATGCTGCTTCAGATGATGCGATCTCTTCCAATACTTCCAACACAGATGTGTTTCGGCTTGTGACAGGTGCGTATAACGAAACCTGGACAGTGCCTGCGGACATGCAATGGGGCTATTACTACGAAGCTATTCGACGGTCTACGGAATTTATAACAAATATAGAGGTAGTACCTGTGCAGGAAACTTATAACGGTATTCCCCTGGCCAAAGTGTGGAAGGCAGAGGTGAGATTTCTTCGTGCGTTCTTCTATTTTAATTTGGTGAAGCGTTATGGTGGTGTGCCTTTGATGGGCGATAAAGTCTACGGTCTCGAAGATGACCTTGAAATTCCCAGAAGATCTTTTGAAGAAAACATAAACTACATTGTGAGTGAATTGGATGCCGTTCAGGACAGCCTCCGTACGTTTCCTGTTTCAAACCAACAGGCCAATAGTCATGTGGTGACAAGGGAGGCGGCACTGGCATTAAAGTCCAGAGTGCTGCTCTATGCAGCAAGCCCACTTTTTAACGGAGAAAATATAGAACCAGGAAATCCATTGACCGGGTATGCTGATTACAGCGCAGACCGTTGGAAAAACGCTGCAGATGCGGCGAGAGTGTTGATGGAAGAAGGCGTTTTTTCCCTTGTCCCAAATTTCAAGGACGTTTTTATAACAGAAGGTAATACGGAGGTGATATTTTTCAGGTCCGGGGGGGAAAACGAAGGGGTGGAAACTGACAATGGACCTTTAGGATTTGTGGGAGATGCCCTGGGGTTTGGCAGAACAAGTCCAACGCAGAACCTTGTAGATGCTTTTCCATTTGTAGATGGGAAGTCTATAGATGATCCTGATTCGGATTACACCTACGATCCAAATAATCCCTATGCGAACCGGGATCCTCGTTTGGATTATACGGTGCTTCACAATGGTTCACAATGGCTCAATACGACATTGGAAACTCATGAAGGAGGAAATAATAATCCGCTGATAGCAGCCCAAAATACCAGAACCAGCTATTACCTCAGAAAATTCATGGGTAATTTCGAAAACCGCAACGTGTATGAATCAACGGTACACGATTGGGTAGTGTTCAGGTATGCCGAAATCTTGCTCAATTTCGCCGAAGCGCAGAATGAATACGCAGGCCCTGATCAGGAAGTATATCAGGTGCTGAAAGACTTAAGAGCAAGAGCTGGCATTGAAGCAGGCGATGACGGAATGTACGGCCTGAAAGAAAATATGACTAAAGACGAGATGCGTCAGGCAATTCACAATGAAAGAAGAATCGAAATGGCTTTTGAAGAGCAGCGTTATTGGGACATCCGAAGGTGGAAAGTAGCAGAGGATGTGTTCAGCGAACCTTTATACGGAATGAATATCATAAAGTCGCTAACAGCAACGACTTACAATGTAGTACCTGTTGTAACGGCCTCATTCGAAGAACGCAGATACTTGTATCCAATTCCTTACGAAGAGGTAATTAAAAACGAAAATATGGTGCAAAATCCGGGCTGGTAAACCTTGGGGAATCTAACAATATTAAAGCAACAAATAGATATGAAGAAAATTATACTGTTATTAATGTTTACCCTTTCCCTGCAAATGGTGTATGCCCAGCAGGAGGTTGTCAAAGGAAAGGTTTCTTCCGCTTTAGGAGAAACCCTCCCAGGTGTGAATGTGGTAATTAAGGGAACTTATAGGGGAACCGTTACCGACGTTGACGGGAACTTTTCTGTGTCGGTGAATCCGCAAGATACACTTTCGCTATCTTTTATCGGTTTTGAAACTATTGAAATACCGGTTGGAAATCAGAGCTTTTTGGAAGTTACCTTATATCCCAACCTCACCTCTTTAGATGAGGTAATAGTAGTAGGGTTTGGCGAGGTGACGCGTATAACCAATACCGGTGCTGTCAGTTCCCTGGCCGCAAGAGATATTGAAACCGTTCCGGTTCCTAATGTTCAAAATGCCTTACAAGGTAGAATGCCAGGCTTCTTTTCGCAACAACGTTCGGGCCAGCCAGGTCGGGATGCTTCTGATTTCTTTATCAGGGGCGTCAGTTCATTAAATCCGGAAGGAAACCGGCCCTTAATTATTGTAGATGATATACAATACACCTACGAGCAGTTGCAACAAATCAACGTCAATGAGATCGAGAGCATTTCTATTTTGAAAGATGCTTCCACTACTGCCATATATGGTATAAAAGGTGCAAACGGCGTGTTGGTAGTAAGGACTAGAAGAGGCCAGGAAGGAAAGCCAACAATTAATGTTAGATTGGAGGGAGGTTTACAAACACCTGTTCGCAAGCCGGAATTTTTGGACTCCTATAACACAGCCTTGCTGGTAAATGAGGCATACGAAAATGACGGTTTACAGCCTCAGTTTACCGAACGTGACCTGGAACTGTTTAAAAGCGGCGAAGATCCTTATGGACATCCTAATGTAGATTGGTACGATGCCATATTTGATGATTTTGCCTGGCAGCAAAATATGAACCTGGATATTTCCGGTGGGTCGCAAAGATTGAAATACTTTGTTTCGGGAGGGGCGTTCTCGCAAAATGGATTAATGACCGATTTTGATGACCCCTTTAATGAAGTAAACAATAATTACTTTTACAG
>CAMPJM010000055.1 GCA_946886805.1 uncultured Flammeovirgaceae bacterium
TCCTTCTCCTAAAGAGAGAAGGATAAATCGCCTTAACTTAATAGCATTGAGGGAGGACTTTGCCGCACTCAAAGCTAAACCGAGTTTAAAAATCGCAAAGAACGCGAAATTGTAAAATATTTCACGCCAGAATTTTGCTGCCTTAAATTTTAAAAATTGCCTCTTATCCCGAAGTCCTCAGGTCAGGTTTTGCTTTTAACTTCCCGTTCTTTTTAAAGTTTTGCTAAAGGCATGCCCACGACAAAATATCACAAATACTACTGATAAGATACATAAACTTTAATTATTACCGTGATCAATTTCCACTGCTACCTTACAGCGGATGTTTTGAGGCAATATTTCTTTGTTCACCCAGGACTATAAATGTCTTTGCGCTGTAAGCTTAAGATATTATTTCAACAGATCAAAAATATTTTCAATAAAAATGTGTACGAACACATATGATTTAATGTAATGCTTGCCGGTAGATTCAATCAAATTAGGGATTAGAAATTATGAGGACTATCTTTTAATTTAAGTTGCCTCCTCATTTTACAGAAGAAGCAACCGGCACGAAGGTAAACATCCACTTGACGGGATTTTGCCAGTTCTTCCCTTTAAAACTTCCGACAGGCAACTTTACTAAAACGATGTTCCAGCCTTTTTGAACCGGCACGGCAACAGGCGGACGGTATTCATAACCCTCATCTATTAAAGGAATTTCAGAATTTCCTTGTTGACCGGCTCTTTTCCATGCGGGAGGTGCTATTACACGTCCATTAAAGAAGAGGGTACTGCCCCTATCGTCCCACGTTCCTTCTGCAGGTGTATCGGAATTGTAAGACCTCGATAAGTTGTTAAAGCCAATCCAGAAATGCTTTACCGTATCTACATCGATCCATATTTTGGTAGTTGCGTACCAGGTGGTATTTTCTTTCGGATCTTCCAAAATGCTGGAAACGAGGGGATGCCAGAAATGACGAAGAACGATGGTGCCTCCCACTGCCTCAAGCGCTCCCTCTGGCTTAAAACCTTCCTTTTCAGGGGCAAATGATTGGGATACATCGCCTTTGTTATCATAGGGGCCGAACAGCTTCCATTTCATATTCATTTGGGCTACATATGGAAACGGAAGATTTGTAAAATTAAGTTTTTTATGATCCAGTAAACGCCCTTCAAACTCTTGGAAATCTTTTAGCTGAGGTGTATTGTCTGGTTCAATATTAGCGATCCAACCTTCGTAATCACCGCCTTTCCAACTGCGCTCAGCGAAAGCAAGCAATCCGGGATAAACAGGATTCATAAGCAGCAAATCTTCCTGTTTCAGCACATTGCGGTCATGCCATAAACAAACAGTACCACCTAAAACATTGGCATCCGCCTTATCCCGGTTGCCAATCCTGCGGTTAAAAATGGTCGCCACGCTTTCCAACGGATCCATATGATTCAGGTACAGGTGCCGTGAATCTATATATTTATAAGCTTCATTTACAGGGCCTTCCTTCATCCAGAGCTGCCGGATGGTCTCCTTATCCAGGTTTCCGCCCGGATCCCAGCCGATAGTTTGCTTACCCATGTCGTGCAACCATTGAGTGACCGTCGGCAAAAAATCAGGATTGGTAATTTTCACTTCATCGCCACCAATATGTACATAGGGAACATCATATGTTTTACAGAAATCTGTAAGGATATTTTTGAGGATAGCCAGTCCCTCCTTACTTTGCATATCCACCCCCATAGCTCTGGTAAAAGCCGCGCTATGACCAGGCATATCTATTTCAGGGACTAATGTTATATAGCGCTCCTTGCAATACTGTATCAATTCTTTTAATTCTTCTACCGAATAGTATGCCCCTTTATTACGCTGCATGTGCTCCGGTGCTGTCAATTCCGGGTATTGAGGCACCTCCAATCGCCAGGCAATATCTTCTGTAAAATGGAAATGGAAAATATTCATCTTATATTTTGCCATCATGTCAATCTGTTGCTTTAGCAGTGGCATGGATTGATAATTTCTTCCCACATCGACCATATAGCCACGCCACGAAAAAGCAGGCCAGTCTGTAATTTCGCAGACATCCAGGATCGTGCCATCCCGCATAAGCTGATCCAGTGTTTGTATACCGTTGAAAATTCCATGGTCAGTATTACCCGTTATGATAACTTTACTTGTGTCTACTTTCAGATGATACGCTTCATCCTGAAATTGCGGTGCCTCAACTTTATTTTTACGAAGCGCTATAAAGGGTTCGTTAGCTGCTGCTGCGTTTCTGATCTCTACCCGTACGCCAGTTTCAAGCAATATTTGTTGCAATCTTTCTGCTTCTTTTTGCAATGCAGCATCGTTGACAACAATGGTTTTGCAGGCGTACAAAGGGAAATAGCCACTGCCCCACTTCACTTTCTGCGGAGAAGGAATTAATGAGGGTTTGACTTGCAGATCGAAGACATGGGGATACAGCAAATGTTTCCATAATAAGTAAGCTTCTCCTGTTAAGTGCAGGCCATCGTTTGTAAATCTCTTTTCCAGCTTTCCATCTTCGTTGGAAAAGGCCGTACTAAGATCAATATAAGTATAGTGATAAGCAGAAGCATTTTGTTGCAGTTGTGCATTCACTTGTTTTATTTCCGCTACTTTGCTGGTGTGACCACCAAATTTTCCAAAAGCATCATTTACTGGCAAAATGCTTTGCACATATACCTGTGTCAATGGCGTCTCTTGACGGATATAAGAAGCAATCCACAATATATTTTTCAGCACACTATCCGGAGCAATATTTCTTGAAAGATCATTTACGCCTATCAGCAAAAAAACTTTTGCCGGTTTGCGGTCCGTCACTTCATCGATCCGGTGAATAACGCCCGCAGAAATATCACCGCTGATCCCACGGTTTTTGACACTGTTATCGTCAAACAACTCACTCCATCCGGCTCCATCTGTGATGCTGTTCCCTAGAAAAATGATGTCATTATCAGTAAATGGCAAAGTCCTGAAATGGCTTGCCCGCTGGTGATAATGGGTAGAAAACAAACTATCCTGAAGCAAGGGTTTGCCCAACTGCGCAAATAAATCGCCTGAAAAAAGGAAGAGGATAAAGATAAGTTGCAGAAAAACTAAACGCTTGTTAATTTGGTATATCATTTTTAGTTCTATCATTTTGAGATTTGAGTCTACCATTATTTTAGTGGAGATCATTAAATATTTCAATTGCTGCTCTCCGAAGACAGCGTCATTGCGATCCCGCCCTTTTCGGCGGGAGTGGCAATCCCCTTCAATAACTGCCGAGGCAAAAGTCAAGCTTACGAATAACAGACGGGTTACGCTTATTTAGGAATTGCCGCACTTTGCTGTTCATTGTGGTTTACTTATTTTGAATAAGCTATTCCAGAAATTTAATCATCTCTTTGTTCTTTTCCATGTCATGTCCTCTGACATGAAATTTGTAAATCTCCAATCTATCCATAATTGAGACCTGTCGGGGGACAAGTCTCGGAAAAGAGGAAAACGTAAGACTATAGACACAAGGTTTAGGCACTAGATTTAAGACACTTAACCATAACATATTGTGAAAAAGTTAGCAGAAGCTGCTTTTAAGAGAATCACTGTTCAAATACTCTATAATTTCCATTAAATTCGTATAGAACCATTTTGCCTAATATCTTAAATTTAATTTTGCCTCCTGTTCTTCGCTTAGCAATTCCATTTTTAATTATGTCACCCCTCACGGTTAAGTTCCTGCATAGATATCCTTTTATCTATAACTTTTCATCCTTCATATGCCTCATATCTCATGTCTCACGTCCAAAGTCTAAAGTCTACCTTCTACCTTCTAATTTCTCAAGCAGTTGCCAGCAGTACCACTCCTGCCGGGGCAGGTGAAAAGGACCTTTGAACAGGTTTCCTTTTATGGTTGAAGACAAGCGGCCGTCCCGGTGCAAATATCCAAACCACTCCCCATTTTGCTTGTCGTGAAAGTTTTTATAAGCATATTCATGCACCTGCTGATGCCAATCGGCATATTTCTGATTGCCCGTAAGCGTGTAAGCAAGCAAGGTAGCAATAATGGCTTCGTTTTGTGGCCACCAGAACTTCAGATCATGCCAATATTCCTGCACTGGCTTGCCGTAAACATCGCGGAAATACAATATTCCACCATATTCTTTGTCCCAGCCCCGTTCCCACATATAATCGAGCATACGGCAACCCAAGTCAATTAAATGGGGGTCGTTATTGCGGTGCTTTGCCTCATGAAGAATAAACCATGCGCCTTCAATGGCATGTCCTGGATTTAAGGTTCTTCCATCAAAATGGTCAATAATACTTCCGTCCGGGCTTACCTGCTCCATTACACAACGAATATCGTCTTTTACAAAATCCTTTTCTATTTCTTCAATCCACCTTGAGATCCAGACGTCATACCTGTCGTCGCCTATATTTTCTCGTAATACCTGTGCTGTATTGATCATAATAATGCGAACACCAATACCCATAGCAGGACGAGTATTCGTAAACTTTGGGGCTAATAATCCGGGCGTTGTCGCATAATCAATACACTTCACAAATAAGCGTCTTGCCTCATGCGCCACCTCTTGATCGCCACTGGCTTTTGCATAAGCCGCAAAAGCAATCGCGGCAAAAGTTTCGGAAAAGAAATACCTTCTTTTACGGATCGGGCTTCCATCCCGTGTTACATGAAAGAACATTTGTCCGTCTTCATCAAAACAATGACGCCGTAAAAAATCAATACCCTTTTTAGCGCCTTCCAGCCACTCTTGCTTTTTTTCTACGGTATTGTACAAGGTGGCCAATAGCCAGGCAAAGCGGCCTTGGATCCACACTGCCTTGTCATCATCCAGCAAAGCCCCGTCCCCATCCCGCATCAGCAGATAGCCATCGTGTTCGTTATCAACCGATCGGGGAAACCAAAATGGCAGTGTATCGTTCAATAGCTGCTTTTTATAAAATGCCTCGTACCCTTGTAAGGATAAATTATTGCTTGTTCCCATTTTATTTATGCGTTAAATTATGGATTGAAAAACTTGAAAACGTTGATGCCGGGAAGCCTACTTTGTTTACCAGATTCGCTGTTGTAAAAGGCTGCCAGCCATAGCGGACATACTTCGGTTCCGCTACTTTATCTGAAGAAACAAGCACCTTTTTTCCCCGGATCTCTGCCTTTGCTTCTCTGAAAATAAGATCACTTCCCGCTACTTCAAATCCACCTATTGCTTTGCCGTCCCTTGTTTTCATTCCTTCATCAAACAGAAAGGCGCATATGGCCTGGCTACCTGAAAATTGCGCTGCCTTGAACAATGGACCGCTATAAGGAAAGCGCTTGTGGTAAGTTTTGGCAAGTGCCAGGGCAGCCAAGCGTTCACCCACTTGTCTTTTTTGTTTTGGATGTACATCTGTTGCATTTCCCACGTCGCTTGTAACTGCCATTCCTGCGTTGTCTATTTGCTGAAGCATTCTGCGCTGGCTATCCCGAAAATTGGGCCAGGAAGGTCTGTTGATGCTGGAGAGCTGGGTGTAGTAAAACGGAAAGTCATAGCCCCACTTTTCCCGCCAACTGTCAACGAGCGTTTTAAACAGCACTTCATGCAAGCCAATATTATGAGCATTGCTTTCACCCTGATACCAGATGACGCCTTTCATAGGAAATGATATAAGGGGGGCAATGCCTGCTTCGTAATTATAAGCAGGTTCGTAAGGATGTCGCTGCTTTGAGATAAGGGCATTTCCCAGGTTCTTGCCTGCCCTCTCCCTGACCCAGGGCATAATGTAATCGGAGGTACGCCAGTTGTGCAGCATAGCTACCAGTTGTGGGTGATGTTCCAAGGTATAGCGGTCAATCCAGGATTCAGTACCAGATCCCCCAACAGCTACCTGAATTAAGCCAATAGGGACATTAAGTTGCTGTTGTAGCTGTTTTCCAAAATAATAAGCAACAGCAGAAAAATCCTTCGCCGCCGCAGAGTCGCAGCGTTGCCAGGTGCCGGAAAAGTATTCCAGTTCGTTCACCTTTTCCAGCGTAGCAGTATCCCAGGCAAAATTTCCGGTTTCAGCTACCGGTTCCATTTGGAGCAAGCGTATAGTGGAAGACTGCTGCGCCTCCCGAATTTCCGCATCAGTATGGATTGCAGCTTTTAAAGGGAAGGCCATGTTTGACTGCCCCGCACATAGCCATACTTCCCCGATCAAAATATCGCTGATATTTATCGCTTTATGAGCTGCCGTTATTTTCATTTCAAATGGCCCTCCCGCTTCCTGCGGAGAAAGCAAAACCTTCCATTCCCCATTAGCATTGGCGATGGTCTTTTCTTCTTCGCCTCCAAACGTTACGGTTACGGCTTCTCCTGCATTGGCAGTACCATATACCGGAATCGGCATTTTTTGCTGTAATACCATGTGATCGGCAAAGACCGGGGCTAACTGTAGACCCCCATAATCACCTGTTAAATAGGAATAAACAGTGGCAGCAATAATACCGGCACCTTCTTTAGTGGGATGCAATTCATCGGGAAATAAGTCGGGGCGACGATATAGCGGCGTGTGCAGGTCAATTAAGCCTGTCTGTTTATTTTCCGCAATAACAGGGATGAGCGACTGTATCTGCCAAAACCAGTCCCTTGTGCCGGACCGAAAACGGGGATGCCCCGAAAAGATGGGGGTGAGCCTGCAGATGTAAACCCGAACATGGGGATTTGAAGTCCTTAAGGTATCGATTAACCGATAATAGTCCCCCACAAACTCATCCTTATAATTGGGCCAGTTTCTGGGGTCGGTATCGTTCAACCCTAAATGGATAATGGCAATATCTGGCTTAAAGGCCAATGCGTCCTTAAATTGTTGGGTTTGATTGTAGGGTCGATGTCCTTTTTCCAGGAGGGTGGCACCATTCAGACCGAAATTAGCAACTTCATACACATCCCCCAACAGCTTTTGCAACTGTGCCGGATAGGAGAACTGCTCCCGGTCTTGTATGCCTGCCCCATAAGTGACGGAATTACCGATACAAGCTACTTTTAGCACCTTCTGACTGAATGCTAAACAGGGTAAAGCAAGAATAAAAGTTATTAGAAGTAAGAGGTTTTTTTTCATGCTTTTGTGGTAATAAGAAACAAGTATCCGAGCCGACGTTTTTGGCATTTGCGGTTAAGAATCATTCCAGGATCCTTCGACCGCCAGCCGGCGGTTGACAATAGAAGCTGTTGCGTTCTTTTTTGTCATCCTGACGATAGGAAGGATCTTGGTTAGTTCTTAAAATTATCGAGCAGGTTACTATTCCTAACACTATCTCTTATCCTGGTACTGGTCTTGTGTTTACTTACTTAATAATCTCACTTACCGGAATACGAATAAAATACAGGTCTTTAACGCCTTCATATAGTAACCCTATGGTTTCATCGTCAACTTTTGTCAAGGCAGAATATCCATAAGACCCGCGTTCATCTACCAGTAATTGATTCTCACGCTGCCAGGATTCACCCAAATCCAGACTGGCTTTAATAGTCATATTGTAACGGCCGGAAATGGTATTGGGATTGCTGAAAAACAATACCTCCTTCAGCCCATCTTTGGTCTTAACTTCTGTTTTTATCAAACTTGCCATTACAATGGGATCTGGCAAAGCATTATAAGAAGTATGATGCTCTACCCAATCTTTGCCGAGATTCTTGGTGGTTGCTACACTACGGAAACTCCCAAAATTTCCAGGCCGGTCTATTCTTCCACGGTTATCCCGCATGTTCAGCATCAACGTGCCTGGGGTTGTTTCCACTACCTGACTTTCTGTGGTATTTGATTTCGCCCCAATACCACTTTCCCAACTTTTACCATGATCTGTACTAGAAATAATGGTGGAATGCGGCATGCCGTTTTCATCCCAATATTGAGCAGGAAAAACAAGTGTACCATCCTCCATGGCGATGCCGTTGCCCGGACCATTAAAGAATAGATTCCAGTCAGGATTTTTTACCTCACTGGTTATGCTGTAAGGTTCTGACCAGGTTTTTCCATCATCGCTACTACTCACCAAAACAAATTGTCCTGTTTCATCCGGAGACAGGCCCGGCTTTGAACCAGCAATAGATTTATTTCCTTTGCTCCACAAAGCTGCTACCCATATCTTTTTTGTAACCGGATCGAAGAGAATGGCGGGATCTCCCACGCCATTGTTTTCATGAGGAGCTCCCATATCCATGATGATCTTCATGGATTCCCAGGTCGCCCCACCGTCTGTGCTGCGACTCATCCCTACATCAATATTTGCCGGAAGGTCTTTGGAATTGTCGTAACGGATATCATAAACGGCGATCAATGTGCCTTTATCTGTGGTTGTGATCCCGGGAATCCGATAGGTGTCTACTCCGTCATCACCGCCTTTTCGTACCGCTACCCCTATTCGTTTGGCATATGTCGACTTATCTTCTGCTATCTGCCATACTTTATTGCTGGCATCTACTAATCCGGTGCTATGAAGTTCGATTTTATGGTCGATATCTGCGGTTTCTTTTAAAGTTGCACTGATCCAGATGTAATGTATCCCCGGTTTAAGATTTAAATCCATGGGAATATCCAATGAAGTGGAAGATGGTGTTGCCGAAGCAATCAAATTGTCCGTAGCAAACATCGGTTCTGAGCCAGTAAAATAAACTTCCAGCTTTTCAACATCCTTTATCGCAGTTTCATTTAATTGGCTTTTTATACTACGGAAATTGATCTCCTTTTCATCCGCAGGCACATGAATGGCGATACGAAGCAGGGGATTGGCTTCCACCCCTTTGAGCACCGGCAGTGTGGGAGCCGTGCTGGAGACCCTAATTTTTCCGGATGGAATAATTTCCCAGGAGGTTGAGCCATCTACTTTTGAGCAACCAAAATTACTGATCAAAAGAACAAGTAAAAAGATGCTTATGGTATTCAAAATTTTCATGTGTTTTAAGATTACAAATTATAGATTGAAAAATTACAGATTATGGTGTTCTACAGCTTGGTGAAATTTGAAAATGAAAAATTTGTGTCTATTTTCAAATTTGAACTACAACTCGAGCGGCATTTGCTTTCCTCGTTTCCTCCACTACTACACCACCAACTCCCGCTCTTCCGCTACTTTAGTTTTATAAACTGTTAAACCTGAAATTTCTTTTTTCTGTGGCCCGAACAGCAGGCTGAACAAATAACCGAACACCACGCAAGCCACCAATCCTGTAAACGCATACAACAACAGATTGATATTTGTGTAACTGCTGATATAAAACTGTACCAAACCACTGACAATAAGACCGCTGACCGCCCCTTTGGCATTTGCCCTTTTTGTAAATATCCCCAGTACAAACAGCCCACCCAGGCCACCAGTAAACAAACCGATGATCATATTGAACTGGTCCCAGAGTGACGAAATGCCCCAACGCGCCATAACCAATGCCAATGCTGTTCCAATAAGACCTATCGTTAAGGTTAAATGCTTTGCCAAAGTCAAGTAATTCTTTTCCGTTTTATTGGGGGAAAACCTCCTATAAAAATCTGTAATAAGTGCAGTGGTGACAGAGTTCATGCTGCTGCTCAGGGTAGACATAGCGGCGGCAAATACCGCGGCAATCAATAAACCGGTAACGCCCGCAGGCAGCTCCGTAACAATGTACCAAGGAAATATGGCGTCCTGGCTTTGTAACTGGTAATTTACTTTTTCAGGATGTTCCTGATAGAACAGGTATAGGAAAGTGCCAATAGAGAAAAAGATTATCGCAGAAGGTAAGGCCATCCAAGCTCCCAACCTCAAACTCTTTTTCGCCTCCTCTTCATTTTTCGTGGTCAGGTATCGCTGTACAACAGACTGATCTGCCCCATAGGTGATCACGTTAATGGCCAGCCCTCCAATCAGCACTACCCAAAGCGTTGGCTCACTGAAGCTGAATGTTAAATCAATGATATTCAGCTTATCTTCTTCCCGAATGGTTTGCCATATCGTAGCGGCATCACCTTCCAATTGGAAAGGGATCATCACCAGGCATACCAATGCCCCACCTAATAAAATAACCACTTGCGCTACATCTGTCCAAACAACTGCTTCGATTCCGCCTTTCATCGTGTAAAAGATGGTAATCAAGCCCATTAGCAAGATGCAAAGGCTTACATCTATACCCGTCACCAGCGTAAGTGCCAGGCTCGGCAGGAGCAGCACAATAGCCAGTCGTCCGAGTTGCAGTGTAACATACAAGATTGAGGCAAGCGCCCTCGCCGCATAGTTGAAACGCTCTTCCAGGTATTCGTAGGCAGAGGTAATCTGAAGCTTCCGGTAAAAAGGAATAAAATAATTCGTAATTACTGGAATGACCATGATTATAGTGATCAGTAAGATAAAATAGTTCCAGTTGGTGGCATAGGTTTTTGCAGGAATCGCCATAAAAGTGATGGCGCTCAATTGCGTACCGTAAATACTCAACCCTGCAGCCCATCCCGGGATGCGCTGTCCTCCCCGGAAAAAATCATCAGTCGTCTCCTGATTCTTGGAGGTCCACATGCCAATGCCAACCATTAATAAGAGGTAAATGGCTAATACCGAATAGTCAATCCAGGAAAAATACTGCTTCTGCACCATGCTCCCTTTGAGGACATCCGCTGTTCTGACACCCGGTTTAATTTCACCGGAAGGGATCAGCACATCATCACCCCATTTAACCGCAAAAGTGGTTACGTGAGAGGCAGGCATTGAACCTATTGTGGTCCATGCCTTGGTAACGGTATTGAACAAGTAAATATCCTTGCTGAAACCATCATGGGCAGTGAGCAATTTCTCCTTTTCTGCATGCAGCTGCTGTTTTTGCACTTCATGCATTGTTTTAGCAATTGCGACATTATATTGCTGTATTTTGGTAAAGATATTTCCCTTATCCCCACCAAGGACTAAAATATAATTAGCACCTGTTGCTACCGCAGTTCCTGCAGATAAAGGTGTTTCGCTTCCTTTGCTGTCTAAAATGTTATTTAACTGCTTCCATTCCTTCTTGATAGGATCGAACTGAAAAGTAGATCCGTGAAGTTGACTGATTCCGGAGGCGTGCTGGGCTCTCCCGCCAATGACGTATAAGCACGGATATTCACCGTTCGATTGCACCACAGCAACCGCATTCGATAAAGCTACTGGTAAGGGAGGGAGTTTTTGCCAGGCTGACGGGGAGGAAAGATCAAGCGAAAACAATTCATTTGAAGCTTTTCCTATGGTTTCGCCACCTACAACGTAAACATGATTGCCAATTACCGCTGCCATTGCATTTGTTAAGGGCAAGGGCAAGGGAGGCATCGCTTTCACCACAACTTCCTTTTTCACAGGATCCCATTGCAGCAGATGAGCGGCTGATTGAATTCCGTCTTCATTTTCCCCTCCTACATATATAACGCCGCGGTCTATAGCTGCACTGGCACTGTATGCCAGAGGTTTCGGAAGCTGAAATGTTTCATCGCACCACTTATAGCTACCATCGTCTCCTTTCAGCAAAACATATATATCGTCCCAATATTTTTTTTCACCGCCTTGCCAGGGCATTGCATGGGGAAAATTTGCCCCGCCGGCAACTAGAAGGGCATTGTTGTGAATTCCTCCAAAAACACCCGCTAATCCCAATTGCTTTTGTTCTCCGGGTGCCGGAGGAATGGTTGCTGCAACTGACCAATTCATATTATTAGATGCTGTTTGTTGTGCATTTGAATGGCTAAAAAGTAAGAAGGATAACAGAATCGTTAAGATAATTTTCATGTGTAAATTATATTCAAGACTTTAGACTTTAGATGCTAGACTTTAGATATTAGATATTAGACTCTATATGTTGGGCTTTAGAGAGAAAATTGAAATTAGAAATTTGAACTGCCAATTTCCAATTTCAATTTTCTAATTTCTAATTTCTAATTCTTTCTTCAAATCGGGAACAGAATTTATTAAAACCCAAGCCATGAACTTCGTCCTTAAAATGCCGGAATTGTTCTTCGCTCATATTTTTTACAGGTAAGCGAAATTCACCGCAATCTAGACCTATTAACTTCATATAAGCTTTACCTGTAGCAATGCCTCCATATTTGCCCAAAAGGCGTATCATATCAATAGATTGCTGTT
Organism: uncultured Flammeovirgaceae bacterium; assembly: GCA_946886805.1. The sequence goes on from CAMPJM010000055.1 coordinate 12,090, forward strand.
GTAGTATTCTTGCCCGAGCATGATCTCCCTCATTGTAGGCACTTATAAGCTTCAGATATAAGGGAGCTGCATAGTTATAGGTGCTGCCCACGCCGCCTTTTGCCCCAAGAACCAATGCAGACAGCAAGTTTTCATCTCTGCCCCACAACATGTCGTATTTTCCATTCTTAAATTGAAGGCAGGATAAGTAATCCATAAAATCTTCATGGGTGTATTTGATTCCAGCAAAATTGAGCACCTTACCATCCAGGGCTTCTATCAAATCAATCATTGCAAAATGAACACCGGTCAATACCGGAATATGATAATAATAAAATGGTATTTGAACAGCATCTGCAATTTCCTTGCAACATTGTGCTAGCATGTGAACATTGGCCGGCTTAAAATAAGAAGGCGCAGTAAATGCCACTGCATGCAGGTTGATGCTTTGTGCATGCCGAGCCAATGCTATTGAATCTTTAATGCAATTGCCACCAACAAGCGTTATCACTTTAAAGTCAGCATCTTCTTTTGTTGCGCCTGCCCATGCCTCAGCCACTTTTTTCTTTTCCTCTGTTGTAAGCGAAACCCCTTCTCCTGTAGACCCACAAATAAAAGCTCCGCTGTTGCCATTGGATTTCAGTAAGCGATAATAATCGGGAATCACTGATAGGTTTAAGCTACCATCCTGATGCATAGGCGTGAAAGGGGCTGCAATGAGTCCTTGTATATGAATTATGTTCATGATATAATCAAAATTTATGCTGATAATTAATGAGGCAGGTTCAGGGGATAAATATTGCCCCGGAGCCCATATGCGTTAACCTAAGCCCCAGAGGGGTCAAATATTTGTAGAAATATGATTTTCATCAGAGAATGGTGCCGTCAGGTACCAAATATTTTCGTACCTAACGGCACGTTTTTCTGCACATTTTTATTTTTTCTACAAATATTAAGTACCTCTGGTACTCTTTTTCTCTTAAGTTCACGCATATGCCCTGAGCCGCCCTTGTTCCTGGCGAAAAACTTTCCAAAAGCTGCTTTTATCAAATGGAAAAAGCTTTTTATAC
>CAMPJM010000056.1 GCA_946886805.1 uncultured Flammeovirgaceae bacterium
GAAACGCCATCAATAAGTATTTCTCCCTTGCTTGGATCATAAAAGCGGGGGATTAAATCCGATATAGTGGATTTTCCACCACCTGAAGGACCCACCAACGCAACGGTTGTTCCTTTTTTGATGCTTATGTTGATGTTTTTAAGTACGGAATCCTTTTCATAGGCAAAAAATACATTTTTGAATTCAATAGAATCATCGAAACTGTTGATTTTCTTGGCGTCTTCAACGTCTTTAATTTCCGGTGTGGTATCAATGATTTTAAAAATCCTTTCGCCGGATGCCAGCCCTCTTTGAATAGTACTGAAAGAACTGGAAATTGCTTTTGCAGGGGTGAGTATCTGCGTAAAAATAATTATATAAGTTAGAAAGCCACTTGCATCTAAGTTAGAAGTGTTGTTTAGCACCATATTTCCACCGTAAAGTAAGATAACAGAAACAACAAACACCCCCATGAATTCTGAAATCGGTGAAGCAAGCTCATTCTTTTTTGCCATGCTTACATTTATATTGGCATACCTTTTAATTTCCTGACCAAATTTATCAGTCACATATTTCCGTGCGTTAAATGCTTTGATCACACGCATACCGGAAAGCGTTTCGTCAATAATACCCACTACTTTTCCTAAAGATTCCTGGCTTTCATTGGCTTTCTTTTTAAGCCTTTTAGCTATTGTTGATATAATATAGCCCGAAATAGGTAAAAATATTATTGTAAATAGCGTCAGTTCAAAAGACATGATAAACAATACTATAAAATAGATAATAATAGTAGCGGGTTCCCTGAAGGCCACTTTTAAAGAGTTTACTACGGAAGCTTCTATTTCCTGAACATCGTTAGTGAGTTTTGAGAGTATATCTCCTTTTCGTTCACTGGAGAAATACCCAATATGTAGAAATGAAATTTTTTCAAATGCGGTTTTTCTTAAATTTTCTATAACATTGGCTCTTATCTGCGCTAATATTATGGCCGAGAGGTACTTAAAGAGGTTTGATAAAAGAACCGATGCGACAATAATCAAGCAGATATATCCCAGAGAGCCTAGCTTTCCGTGCTCTTCTATGGCCTGGACCAGGTAATAATTAAAAAGGTGAATCGTGTAATCAAAAAATCCATTAAATCCCTCAACAGATAATTCAAAAGAAGGTTTAGTGCCATATTCTGCTAGTTTCTCAGGACCTACCTGCTCAAAAATAACATCAAATAGAGGTTTTATCAGCGTAAGGTTAACGATTCCGAATATGATAGATAATAGTGTAAAAATAATATATTGAGGTACATACTTACCCAATGGTTTTGCAAACCCTAATATTCTTAAATATGTTTTCATGCCTTTTCTTTAAAAGCATGCAATTTAAAGCTTTATTTATAATTGCCCTATTGCTTTTATAAAACCTACATATCCATAAGGAAGTGAGGATTAGACATTCTGAGGGTTATTGCTTGAAGGAGAAGGTGGCGTTTTAGTGAGTTTAATTCGCTGCTCTGGTATAAAAAAATCGGCTTTGAGTGTATCACAAATATAAACTGTCCTTTAGCATTTCGGCTTTGAATTTATTGGAATAGATTATTGCGCACATAAAATTAAAGGCATGTAACTTTTTTAGACGGTTTACAAATTTAAGCAGAGCTGCAGCAAAAATTATTATTTAAAATTTGGTTGAAATTTCCCTATATTGTTATAGCTTAATGTTTTAAATCAAAAACAATTCACTATGAAAAAAAACCTACTCATTTTATGTTGTGTAATGTTTGCAACATATTTTAACGCTTACTCGCAAAACTTAAGTTTTGGAGAACACAGCAGAAGAACCTGTGGAGCTATGGAACATTTGGAGATGACCCAAAAATCAGATCCCTCCATCGCACAAAGAATGCAGGAAATCGAAAATTTCACAAACAGGGTAATCCAAAGTGGACAAATTGATCGGGAGCAAGCCTTAAATGGATTGATTCGAATTCCTGTTGTAGTTCATGTCGTGTATAATGATTCAGCGCAAAACATTAGCGATGCTCAAATTCAATCACAAATTGAGGTGTTAAATGAAGATTTCAGGAAATTAAACTCCGATGCCGTAAATGTTCCCGAAGAATTTGCCGCACTGGTTGCTGATGCTGGAATTGAATTTTATCTGGCCAATGAAGATCCAGATGGCAACGCAACTACAGGAATCACCAGAACTTACACAGAAAGCAAGAAATTTGGAACCAATGATAATATAAAAAGATCTGCTAAGGGTGGTAAAGATCCCTGGAGAACTGATAAATATTTAAACTTGTGGAGTTGTAACTTAAGCTTCTTTTTAGGTGAGCTGCTAGGATATGCCCAGTTTCCTGGTGGCAATCCTGATACTGACGGAGTAGTTATAAACTATAAATATTTTGGCAGAGGCGGTAGTTCCATAGCTCCTTTTGATAAAGGAAGGACAGCTACTCATGAAGTAGGACATTGGTTAAACCTAAGGCATATCTGGGGAGATGGTGGTTGTGGCGCAAGTGACTTTGTGGATGATACCCCAGATGCCGAAAGTGAATACTATGGATGCCCTAGCTATCCAAGCATTTCTTGTGGAACAAGCGATATGTTTATGAATTATATGGACTATGTGGATGATGCCTGCATGTTTATGTTTTCTGAAGGCCAAAAGGAAAGAATGCTTGCCTTGTTTGAGCCGGGTGGAGCAAGGGAAAGTTTCGTAGACAATGATCAGCCTGAGGCATACTGCCCCTCAACTTCTACAGACGCACTGGCTTGGATAGATGGTGTACGCATCAATACCACCACCAATGTTTCGGGCTTTGATAATGGGTATGGGGATTATACCGCCACTCCAGTTTCCTTGGAAAAAGGGAACACTTATTTAATAGGTGCACAGGCAAAGTTTGAAAGCAGGAAGGCTGCTTTGAACTGGCGGTTCTGGATTGACTATAACCAGGATAGCGATTTCGACGACAATGGTGAATTGGTTTTTGAAGGCCGGTCTGCAAATATTGCTAAAAAGAGGGTTGCCATTCCTGATTCCGCACTAGAAGGTGAAACAAGAGTGAGAATTTCTGCTAAATATGGCGCTTATCCATCGGCTTGTGAATCTTTTCAGTATGGCGAAGTCGAGGATTACACCATTAATATCACATCTGGTTCCGCTAGTGAAACTGTGGCACTTAGTTCTCTAAAAAACAATCCCAACGCTGTCGTTTTATTTCCAAACCCTTCCCGGGGTGACACAAAGGTAAATGTCGACCTCGGTTCGGAAAAAACCAACTTAGCAATTCTATTAACCGATTCAAGAGGGAAAGCTATTGTCTCAAAGGAATTTAACAGGGTTAAGGGATTGGTTTCTCATTCTATTTCTACCAGTACCCTTCGAAAGGGTATTTATTTCGTTTCGGTGAAAAGTGCCAAGATAAGCGAAATACAAAAATTAATTATTGAATAGCTTATCATACTTCGTCAAAGAGAGGCGCAATGATAGTGTTGTGCCTTTTTTTGTTTCTATATTATTTTCTAGAAAATTCTTGTAAAGAACACCGGCTTTTTTGGGGCATGAGTTGAAAATATGAAATATTTTGATTAATATTGTAATTAGAATATTTCTATTTTTACTTTGTAAAATTATAATTTTTTAGCTTTGAAAAATCCGCTTAAGCGCATTGCTATAATAGGCATAGTAGGCCTTCCGGCAAATTATGGTGGGTTCGAAACTCTTGCTGCTAATCTTGTGGGCAACCTCAATGAAAAATTTGATTTTACGGTGTACTGTAGCGGCTTGAAATACCGGAATAAAATAAAAAGATACAATAACGCAAGATTGGTTTATGTCCCCCTGGATGCAAATGGCATTCAAAGCATCATATATGATATTTGGTCTATTGTGCATGCGCTGCTCCGTCAGGATGCCTTGTTAATATTAGGAGTTTCCGGTGCTATTCTTTTTCCGATCATTAAGATGTTCACCAAAAAGAAGATCATTGTAAATCTCGATGGTATTGAATGGAGACGGAACAAGTGGCGGTCTTATGCAAAAAACTTTTTGAAATTTTCAGAAAGGTGCGCAGTTAAATATGCTGATGAAATTATTGCAGATAACGTAGTTATTCAATCGTACATCAAAAGAACCTATCATAGGAACAGCCATTTAATAGAATATGGCGCGTGTCATGTAAAATCAAAAGAAACTCAAACTTTTATATTGCCCGCTGAATTTAATTTTTCAAAATATGCCTTTACGGTTTGCCGAATTGTCCCTGAAAATAATATTCATATTATACTGGAAGCTTTTGAAGAGGAAAAAGATTTTCATCTTGTAATTGTTGGCGATTGGCATAACAGCCAGTATGGAAAAAAGCTAAGAGGGAAATATGGACAAGTTGCGCACATTCATTTATTGGATCCTATTTACGACCAAAATATTTTAAATTCAATTAGAAGAAATTGCACGGTTTATTTACATGGTCATTCGGCGGGAGGAACCAATCCTTCTTTAATAGAAGCAATGTACCTGCAACTACCCATTATTGCTTTTAATGTCAGTTTTAATAGAAAGACAATGGAAGGTAAAGGCTTATTCTTTAAAGATAAAAATGAGCTTATTGCTAATTTTCGCAATCTGGATTATACAAAGCTGACGCTTATTAAAGATGATCTGAAAGAAGTCGCTGATAGACGGTATACCTGGGCAATCATTTCTGATAAATATTCAACTTTACTGAACGCATCTTAAACCTCAAAAATTTGAAATACAAATAGGAGTATGGTCTTTAATTCTTTTGAATTCTTACTTTTTTTTCCAATTGTGTTGTTTGCATTCTATAGTACAAAGCCGCAATTTAGGTGGATTTTACTTTTAGCTGCAAGTTATTATTTTTATATGAGTTGGAATCCAGCTTATATAATCCTGATTATAATTTCTACTCTAATAGATTATTTTCTCGCAATTAGGATAGAAGGGACCGACAGTAAGAAAAAGAAAAAGGCATTTTTGATTACCAGCATGGTGTTGAATTTGGGAATGCTGTTTTTCTTCAAGTATTTCGATTTTTTCAATGACCAGGTAGCAGCGGTTTTTGGTGCCTTTGATTTAACTTATGAAGCACCGGTGTTAAATGTCTTGCTTCCTATAGGTATTTCTTTCTATACTTTTCAAACCATGAGTTATACAATCGATGTCTATCGTGGCTATTCAAAAGCAGAAAGGAACCTTGGTTTTTTTGCGCTCTATGTAGCCTATTTCCCTCAACTGGTTGCCGGGCCTATCGAAAGGGCAAAAAGGCTGTTGCCTCAGCTAAAAAGAGATAACAAGGTCGATATCACAGATATCCAATTCGGGCTTAACAAAATAGCTTATGGTTTTTTTAAAAAAGTAGTTGTAGCCGACAATGTCAGCATGTATGTAAATAGTGTCTATGCAAACCTCGAAAGCCATACCGGTCTTACCATATTTTTTGCTAATACATTGTTCTTTCTGGTTTTGTACTGCGACTTCTCCGGTTATAGTGACATAGCCATTGGAACAGCAAGGCTGATGGGCGTAAGGCTGATGGAAAACTTTAACAGGCCGATTTTATCCTCGTCAGTCACAGAATTTTGGCAGAAGTGGCATATTTCTTTGTCAAGTTGGCTAAGGGATTATGTATATATGGAAGTAAAAGGTGATAATAAATCTGAATTTCAAAGAGCTTTTGCATTATTGTTTACCTTTGCTCTAGTTGGTTTCTGGCATGGCGCTTCCTGGACGTTTATTTTGTTTGGCGTGGCACATGGCCTGTTTATGGTAATTGAGAACTTCGGAAGGGCTTTGAGGTTGAGAAATCCCTTGCTCGATTCTTTACCAGTCATGAAGCACTGGTCAAATGTGGCGCTCACGATGCTGATTATAATTTTAATTTCAGGTCCGTTTTTTAGGGCTGAAAATCTGGATGATAGCTGGCTGATGTTCGGCAAAATTTTCACCATGGCGGGCGGTTTTAATATCAACGACCTATTAGGTGGGATATTAGTGTCAGACTTTTTACTTTGCATGTTTGTGATCTTTTTATTCTTCCTTAGCTACCTTTTACCAAGGAATTTGAATTTGAAATACAATACTTTATTTCTGGTTTTAACTACTGTAATAATTATACTTTTTGGTACAAATGAAGCCTTACAATTCGTCTACTTCCAGTTTTAAAAAGCACGTGGTAAGAATTATACTTACCTACGTGATCTGCATAGGTGCATTTTTGTACCTGATAGATCTTTTTTTTACAGAAGTGATAATATTTGATAACAAAATATCCAATACCTATAAACTTCAGAGATTGATTACCAATGAAAACACGAACGAAATCCCTGTTTTTGGTTCGTCAAAAGCTTATAGAGATTATTTTCCTGATAGCCTCGGAGCAAATTTTTATAACTACGGGATGGATGCGGCTAGTATGGAAGTAGTAAACCTGCTCTTAAGTTTTGAGGTTCAGAAAGAGAAAAACACACCAATTATTATTGATTTTCATCCTGGCATGTTTTCTCATAATCCCTACACTAATATTGACCTGAAGTATTACATACCCTTAATGAATTATGATAAGGTAGAAAATTTCTTAAAAGATAATGAGGTTTATAAATCGTATCACGAAATTTTCGGAATGCGGTATTATGGGTACTATTATGATTATCTAATTGAATATTATAGCCAGAGTTTTCAATCAAGAAAATTATATGCCAAAGGCGGTTCTTTTGAAATAAATGTTACCCCCAAAAAAAAATTAGAGAAATTACTTTCCAAAAGGTTTCGTGCTATACCATCTTTTCAGCACAATGAAGAGCTGGCCACCCAATTAGAAGGAATGATTAAGGAGCATCCCGAAAGAACCTTTTTATTTGTTGAAAGTCCGTTTCACGGTGCTGTATATGACAAACTGGAAAATTACGAGGGCATGGAAAAATACTTAAAGCATTTAAAAGAATATGAAAATGTTCATGTCCTCAGATTTGATGGAAGGGATTATGAAGACGAACACTTTCAGGATGCGGGGCATATGAATCTAAAAGGGGCAAAATTATTTTCCTCGCATCTTAAAAATAAGCTAAATAATCTTGGTATATTTAAAATGTAACCTAAACCTCAATGAAAAATTCTTTTAACTCAATTTTTTGGAATGTTTTGCTATTATTTTTTCTTTCAGGTTGCTCGGGTAATCTGATGTTTAAAACAAGTGAGGAGGGCGTTCAGGTCAACAAGGGGGTCACAATAATTAATGGACAACCAGGGTCTTACGGTGTGGTGAACCAAACTATTGAAGTTGACGATCAGGTGGCTATAAAATTTTTAAACAATTTTGAATTAAGCTCAGTAGATGCCAATGATGAAGGTGGTGATAAAAATCAAACTACAGATATTTTTTTGGTAGGGTACGATAGCTTGATAACACTGCCGTTGATTGGAAGGGTAAATCTTGTGGGTCTTAATAAGAGGGAAGCTGCTTTAAAATTAGAGCAATTATATTCTGAATTTGTAGTAAACACTATTATTGATGTCGATATTATCAGTGTTTCCATCGACGTTCTTGGGGAGGTTAATAAACCCGGTAATTTCAGGTTAACACAAAAACAGACCAATTTAACCGACGTTCTTGCTTTAGCAGGAGGAGTAAGCGACTACGGAAATAACAGAACAATTAAGATCATAAGGGGCGACCGCACAGATCCGGAAGTAATTATTGTTGATTTGACGCAGGTAGAAAGCCTTGCTTCTCCCGCTTTATACCTTCAGGATGGCGATATCATTTATGTTGCGCCAACAACACCTGGAACTTTCGATCGTAAATTCAGGCCTTATACGCCTGTTATTGCTTTATTAAATATTATTGCTACCACGCTGGTAATAATTTACAGAACCAAATAGTGATGAAACCGATGAACTATACAGAAACTCCCGGCGGATCTTCTTCAGATAAATTTGCTTTAGATAAATTTTTCACAAAACTAAAGTTGAAATGGTATTGGCTTGTCATAGGTCTTATACTTGGATTGAGCATATCCTATCTGTTTATTTCGTATTTCGGTCTGAAATATGAAGCCAATGCTACCGTAAAAATAAATCTTGACGCTACTCCAGTACCGGAATTTACAGATAAGCAAATGACCAGAGCAAAAGGGGAAGAGGCTTTGGGGGAGATAGAATTATTGAAATCACGTAATTTGGTTTCTCAGGCTATCCAATCGTTACCATTGGAGGTGCTATATGAAAAGGAAAATCTAATAGGTACAAGGAAGTATTACACTCGATCGCCAATAAAGGTTTCTTTAAAAGAAGGTAAATCCCTTCCTTACAACATTGAATTTTCTTTAAAGGTTTTAAATGAAAATAACTTTTCCATTTCCTATGAAATATTGGATGAAGAATATGGCGCCACAGGTTCTTTTGATAAACCGCTTAAAGTAGAGGGAGTAGTTTTTGCGGTTGGCAAGACAGAAGGCTATGAAAATACCATAAATCAGGGCGATGTCTTCACATTTAAAACCCCCCACCCCCAAATATTTCTGCAAAAGGTGATTGACAATTTAGAGGTAGTGCAGCTCAACAATGCACCTTCGGTGTTAAATGTTGTCTACAAAGATTTTTCTCCTGAATTGGCAAGGGATTTTGTAAGTGCATTGTGCAGTAAATATGTGGAGTATGATGTTAAACAAAGAGGAAGGATTTATTCCCAAACTTTGGAATTTATTAATAAAAAAGAAAAGGAGCTAAAAGATACTGTGGCAATGCTGGAATATGGCATTGCTAAATTTAAGAGAAACAACAGGATTGTAGATATAGAATCGCAGGTAAAAGTAGAAATAGATCAACTTCAGGAATTGGAAGTCCAAAAACAGGAACTGCAACTTCAGTTATTGAATATAAAATCCTTGGGTGCAGAATTAAATGAAGATCGTCAGGTAAGCAACGTCACTTATAATTTGCAGGGAATTGTTGATGCTGGTTTAAATACTCTTATTTCAAGACTTAACGAATTATATATCGAGCGCTCTTCTCTAGGGTCCAGATATACTCAAACAAGCCCCGCAGCAATAAATCTTGAAAATCAGATTACCGAAGTAAAGCGTTCGATAGAAGCCAATATTGATCAAGCCCAATCAAAAATAGAGGATCGGTTAAAATTTTATAATAACCAAATTTCTAATCTCAGGAATAAGATTGGCGATTTACCGGAAGCCCAAAGGGAATTTGTGAACTTGGTTCGGGATTTTGAAGTCAAAGAAAATGTATATTCTTTTCTCCAAAATAAGAGATTGGAAACGGCTGTTTTAATGGCTTCTGTTGTCCCTTCTGCCCGTATTATTGATGAACCACTGGCACCTGTAGAACCAGTTATTTTACCGGTTTATATATATGCGATCCTTGGAATTTTAGGAGTCTTAACTGCCACGGGAGCCGTCTTTGTTGTGAGCTTTTTTGATAATACCATTTACGATCGCCAAACAATAGAGCTTTTAACAGATATACCTGTTATAGGAACCGTGTTCAAAGATAATTTTAAAAAAGAGTATCCAACTGTTGACTCCTTGGCCGACCCTTATTCTTTGTTTAATGAATCTTTAAGGGCTTTACGGGCGAGTTTACAATTTTTGGCTTCTGAGAAAAAAAGCAAGCTTGTCACAGTAAGTTCCAGTGTAATGGCAGAGGGTAAAACGCTGGTTTGTTCAAGTCTTGCCGGAGTAGTTTCGGCCTTAGGTAAAAATGTAATAGTACTTGACCTGGATATGAGGAAGCCAAAAATTCATAAAGCACTGGGTACCGATAATGACTATGGAATGAGTACGCTTTTAAAAGGCCAGGATCACGTAAGCAAAGTAACCAGAAGACTGCCCACCAACCATAATTTTGATTTTATTACTGCCGGACCTGTTCCTCACAATCCTGCAGAGTTAATTCAATCTGACCTTTTTTATGCATTGATAGAAGATCTTAAGCTTCGATATGATTATATTTTGGTAGACACTTCTCCTGTTGGGCTTACTGCCGATGCTATTCCTTTATTAAAAATTGCAGACATCAATTTGTATATTATAAAAGCAGGGTTTTCTAAGCATAGTTTCGTGAAAGTCCTGGAAAACCTTAAAGTGAAGCGTAAGATTGATAATCTTTATGTGGTTTTAAATAATTACGATTCTGCCCATAGTAGTTATGATAATATCGAAAACAGTAAATATTACAAAGGATATCTTGAATCGGGTAAGAAAAAATGGTGGCGGGGAAATGCCTAGCTAGCAAGGGAGCATGCACCCTTGTCTGCAATAGTAAGGCAGAAAAAGTAAGCAAAAGAAAAAACCTTGAGAATTTCAAATTTATATATAAACATGGCCTTAGGTAAAACATCGAATGCTGTATTGATTTCGTCGCCAGATGCAGCAAATGCTGTAAGAAGGCCTGATTTTTTTATAGTTGGAGCCGCTAAGGCAGGGACCACATCATTATATAATTACCTGAAATTACACCCTGAAGTTTATTTCAGTCCGATAAAGGAACCTCATTATTTTTCTACAGATATCAAGTTAGAGGAGATGAGGAGTGACTTTAAAAAGAAGGTATTCATTGACATTGGCGAATATATAAACAATAATTTGGGATCACCAAGACACGGTGCTTTTGTGAGGGATGAGACGCATTATCAGCAACTCTTTAGTTTAGTCAAGAATGAAAAGAGGATCGGTGAATCATCGGTGTCTTATCTATATTCACAAGTCGCAGCAACCAAAATAAAAGCTTTTAACCCTGAAGCTAAAATAGTAATTATTCTTAGAAACCCAGTAGAAAGGGCGTTTTCACATTATTTGATGGATCTAAGAATAGGATATGAAACACGGAATTTTATTGAGGCCGTAAACGCCGATATTCAAAAGGATAAGAAAGGTTGGGGGCAATCTCATCTATATGTTGAGCTTGGGTTGTATTATGAGCAGGTGAAACGATATTTAGAAGTATACAGCCCTGGGAATATTAAAATTATTCTCCATGATGATTTTAAAAAGTTCCCCAAAAAGGTTTTATCTGATGTGTATTCGTTTTTGGGTGTTTCTGACAAATCGGAGGAAATAGATTTTTCTGTGCGCCATAACAAGGCAGAACTTCCGAAATCCAGAATTTTACAAAAGTTTGAAAAGACTCCTTTGATGCAAAAAGTGCTGGCAGATTTTATTCCGGGAGCTTTGCGTAGAAAGCTCAAATCAGGGTTTTATTCGACTGAAAATCTGCCTGGCTTAACGATAGAGGATAGGAAATCCCTTCACCACTATTTTTCCGAGGATATAAAAAAGCTGTCGGAATTGGTCGGGAGAGACTTGTCTGCTTGGCTGGCGGTGGATAGCTAGCAGGGGAGCATGCTGTCATATGAAACGATAGATTGCATGCAATAGACAGAAAAATAATATGCAATATGCGATATGTAATTTTCTAATTTCCAATTTCTATTTCCAATTGATATGATTAAATTAGAAGAAGTAAGATTTGATTGTAAATATTTTAGAGGTCATATTCCTTGTAAGCCCAATAAGGAAAAAAATGCTATATGTACTTGTGAGGATTACACTCCAATAACCAAGAGAATACTGATTATTAAATTAGGTGCTTTAGGAGATGTTATAAGAACTACGCCTTTGGTTACACGATACAAAAAAATATATCCGGGTTGCCACATCACCTGGATCACGCTCTCACCGAATATATTACCAAAAAAACATATTGATTCAATTTATGCCTACGACTTTACTGCCGTAAATATTATCCTCAACAGCAATTACGACATTGCCATTAATCTTGACAAAGAACCGGAAGCCTGCATGCTGCTAAGGAATGTAAACGCGGGGCAGAAATTTGGTTTCTCCTGGTTTGATGATCATATAGTGCCAGTTGACGAAAAAGCGAATCATAAATTGCTGACAGGTCTTTTTGACCAACTGTCAATAGCGAACACCAAGAGTTATCCAGAGGAGATTTTTGAAATATGTGGGATGCAATTTGCCCACGACGAATATTTACTGGACGTGGTTCCTGAGTTTGATTTGAGGTGGAAAGGAATATTAAGAGAAAAGGCAAATGGAAAAACAATAATTGGATTGAACACAGGTTGTGGGCCACGATGGGCAACAAGATTATGGCCTGCTACTTATTGGGTCAGCCTTATTGACCAGCTAAAAAGCCTTGGTTATTTTCCTGTAGTTTTGGGCGGGCCGGCAGAAGAAGAGCTAAATTTATTCTATCAGGAGCAAACAGGAGCTTACTATCCCGGTACGTTTTCGCTTCAGGAATTTATTGCCATCACTAATAATTGCGATGTAATAGTAAGTGCTGTTTCAATGATGATGCACCTCGCCGTAGGGCTAAAGAAAAACTTGGTTTTGTTTAATAATATTTTCAATAGGTACGAATTTGATCTCTATGGCCGTGGTATAATCGTAGAGCCTCATTCAGGATGCGATTGCTTTTATGGCAATACCTGCAAGAGAGATAAACCGTGCATGGAAGACTTGTCCGTAGAAAAAGTATTGAATGCAGTCAAAGATTTAGCCGAGAGAAACAGCCAAATAGGTGTAAGATAATCGCCGCCCAAATCCTGTTCATATGAAAACCTTTGTAAACATATTTTTTATATTCCTTACGATAATTGCATTTATCCGAAGCCCACTGACTGCTCAAAATGCGATAAAAAGACCATCGGAGGCAGTCATTTTGACAGGAGAGTATATAGAGGATTTGATTGGTGTTGCTCCAAATAATATTGTTGGGTTTAGACGAGAAGGAGGTTTATGGAAGCAAATTCCTGTTCAGGTAGATGAGAGGGATTCTGTAGATGGTGAGACTATATATGGACATACGCCGGTAGAGGAGTTTTTAAATGAAAATTGGGGTACTGACTTGGATAAGCTGAAAATTTTAACTTATACCGATACATCTACCTTTACAGGCCCTGATAAAGATCCTCTTTTTGACGAGAATGATGAATTTCTTTTTATGGCCCGTGATGC
>CAMPJM010000057.1 GCA_946886805.1 uncultured Flammeovirgaceae bacterium
TTGAATATGCTGTAGCATCTTCTCTACCTCGAAATACCGCTTCTTTTGGCTATTATGGCCTATGGCTATTATTATTTTATTAAATAGACTCAAACCTCTTAAGACAATATCGTGGTGCCCTTTTGTAAAGGGATCAAAAGAACCTGGGAAAATAGCTGCATTAGTCATATTAAAAAGGCTTCAATATTTGAAATAGTACAATAGAATAATTTTGACAGTGAACCACAAATTTTAATTGCTGCAGAAAATTAAAAATAAGACGTTGAGATGCTATGAATAATGGCTAAATATAGAAACTAATCGCAGAAATAAATGCTAAACAGATCAAAGAAATTATGATCTTCTATTTCATCAAACACATATCCAAATTGAAGTAGGGGCAATTTACCGCCAAAGGATATATTGAATATATATTTTTGCAATGTTTCAAATATTTCAGAGGTTGCTATCACGTCTCCCCATATAATCGTCCTGGTCTCGTATTGGTCGAGATTAAGCTCATGCATCACCGTCATGATATATTGCATAAGTTTTTGTGTGGAAGAGAAATCAAACCTGTTGCAGTAAATTAATTTTTGTTCCTCGTGAACAAGAATATTTACGGCATTGCTTTCCATTAATAAAGACATGTTTCTGTTAAAAGAAAAGTCCTCATATTTATTGATGCCCTCAATAAGAACGCTTTCTTGATGAAGAAAATGTAAGGTGGTACCGGGATAGGAGCCGTTGAAAAAAGAAATGATTTCAGTAGAGGCAGCAAAAACGTTAACCGCCTTTATTTTTTCATGTTTGTAATAGAATAAGGAATCGTCCTCAGAATGGGCATTAATCTCCAAATACTCTTTTAGGTTCTCCTTGTCAAAAAGATTATAAGGGATTAGTGAAAACTTATTGTTTTTAAAAGCAACCTTAACAGAGTTCCAAAAACCTGCTTTTAAAAAGTGGTGATCTTCAAAAATAGATGTGAGTGCAGAATGTAAATCTATGTCTGGAGGGATATTGTATGATTCCATAATCAGGCATCGCTGATATCGGATATCTATTACTGCAATTCGAAATTCATTATATCCTACCTGAAGAGACAAGTTATAATGTTGCAAATGTTCAACATTAAACTTGTCGTCCTTAATTTGTTTTATAATATTATAAGGTGTAAAGGTAGAATTCAATTTTTATTCCCAATTTCCTGCAGTTGTTACTTCATTACGTGAACCCACTCTCAAAGCTCCTCTACCTGTTTTTGCAGTTCTGGCCGGATTAATTGGTTCTGGATCCTTCACTTCAAAAACATCAACAGTTACGCCGCCTTTGTTAATTTCATTAGCATAAATTTCAAACTTTTTCTCCTCATTTCCAGGAACATAAGGTAGTTTTTCTAAGTCAAAATTTGGATATTTATCTGCCGAAAACAATGAATCCATCACGCTTACCGTTCCTATGGTATCAATTTCAATCGCCACGCTATCTGCACCGTAATCTAAGGTGATGATATGTTCCCTTCTTTGCGTGATATACATCCGTCCCGTGTCAATAAAACTTATAAGTTTGTCCCAGTCGCTTGTATAATTACCATGTATTGACTGATAGGCTTTTTGTGCATCCCTGATCATTTTCAATTTATTGATAATTCTATTTTCTATAGCTGAAATTTTTGCTTCTTCCTCAATTTCAGTTTTGATGCTGTCTGTAAGGAAATAGGCCAGTCCAAGACTGATCACTATAAAAACAACGGTAAGGATTTTTGTCAAATTCATTTGAATAGTGTTATGTTAAATGCCAATTAAAAACCAAAGTTAAAAAGATTCTCAACAATACAGTCAAGGTTTCAATTTAGAACTTTTTTGATTGCAATAATAAAAATTTTATAATGTAAAACATAATTTAAATAGGGGCTATTTTTGATTGCTAAATAAAATCCAATAGAAAAACGAAAAATATCAGGATTTTCAAAATTTTTTTGTTTCAATCCGTTGAAATTTAAGCTTTCTCTTTAACTCAAAATCTCCTTTCATGTTTTTCATATAGCATAATATCCTTGTTTTTTGATAATGTCGTCAAAGCTTTCTATATCATGAAATACTTTATGTATCCCTCCCACTGGAATATTTTTTATTCTTTCAATGGATAGAAATGCTACCGTTTCAATTATTTGAGCCGAGTTTTGCAGTTCCGGATCTTTTCCCTTGCCTAAAAGCCCACTTTTTTTCTTAACTATAAAAAACAACTCAATTGCATGCAAGGGTGCGTTTATAAATTCACATGTAAATAGAAAGTCTTTGACCTCTACCATTAAACCTGTTTCTTCTAAAAACTCTCTTTCCAGATTTTGAGGGGCAGATGTGCCAAACTCAATACCTCCTCCCGGTGGCGCCCACAAATATCCCGTTTCTCCCAGTCCAACATGCTTCACCATGAGAATCCGCTCGTTTTCGATTAAGATGCCGTTTACCCGAACTCTGAGCCTGTTTCCAAAATGTTTTACTATATTTTCTGAAGGCATTAAATCAACAACAATTATAATTTTGTTATAGCTTTGCTTTATACATGCTACTTATATTCTAACTTAGAAGGATATATCAGGTAAAGCAAATTTTTGTGGTGCTCTTTATGATTTTTAGTAAATATGGATGTTGAAAAGTATAAATATGAACTTCACAACAGCAACTTTAAAAGCAGGGTGGAGAAATTTCTTGTGCGGCAGCATTTTATGAAGTTGGTAGGAATTAACCTTGATTTAATAGAAGAAGGAACAATTGAAGGGTCTCTCAAATTGACTCAGGACCATCTTCAACAAACAGGGCTTGTGCATGGAGGCGTAATTGCTACCATGGCTGATATTGTTGCCGGTTTTGCCGCATATACTTTGCTGCCAGCTGATTTTCATGTTGTGACAGCAGAATTAAAAATTTCCTACTTAAACCCCGGGAGGGGAGAAGCCCTCTATGCTAAAGGATGGGTTTTGAAACAGGGATATAAAATAAATTTTTGTGAAGCTGAGGTTTACGCAGTTAAAAGTGATAAAAAAACCTTGATTGCCAAGTGCACCACCACTATGGCTACCATTTTTCCTCAGGAGTTGAATAATGACAAAGTAAAATAGTTTGGCTAAACCTTCTGTATTAATTAAGCAGTTTTTCCCGTTTGATCCTACTGTGGGGCAATCTCGATTGTTTCAAATGTTGGACAATTTTATATTGGAAGCAACACCTTGTTTATTGTTAAAGGGTTTTGCTGGAACAGGGAAGACAACGGTAATCAGTGCTTTGGTAAAAGTTCTACCCCATTTCAAATATAAAGCAGCGCTGTTGGCTCCTACTGGTAGGGCGGCCAAAGTAATGAGTCTTTATGCTAAAAGATCCGCATTTACAATCCATAAAATTATTTATAGCCAGACTGCAGAACCAGGCTCATCAGAAATGACTTTTAAGAGGCAGAAGAACTATAGTAAAAATACTATTTTCATTGTTGACGAAGCTTCGATGTTGACAGATGACGCGGATTTTGGTAAATCCGGATTGCTAACGGACTTGTTCAATTTTGTTTTTTCAGACCCGTCAAATAAGCTTCTACTTGTAGGGGATACCGCCCAACTCCCTCCCGTCGGGAAAAAAGATAGCCCGGCTTTAAATAAAAGCTATCTTACTTCCACTTTTCGGACTGCAGTTGAAGAAATTGAATTAAAAGAAGTTGTGCGTCAGGAAAGCGAGTCAGGGATATTGGCCAATGCTACGCAACTAAGAAATATACTGCCCGAGAAGGTCTTTAAAATTAGTTTTTTTACCTCTTCGTATTCAGATATTTTTAGAATGACTGCTGAAAAACTAGAAGATGGTTTGCGGTATGCTTATGATAAGTTTGGGGTCGAAAACACGATAATAATTTGCCGCTCCAATAAAAACGCTGTACAATATAACCAATATATCAGAAGGAATATTCACTATACTGAAAGTGAAATAGATGCTGGCGATTTTATTATGATCGTTAAAAATAACTACCATTACTTGCCTTCAGATGCAAAGGCGGGCTTTTTAGCAAATGGGGATTTTGCAGAGGTTCTAAAAATCATCAGATATGAAGATATGTATGGCCTTCGTTTTGCTGATTTACGTTTAAAGTTAACAGATTATCCCGATCAGGAACCATTTGAGGCGAAGGTTATCTTGGATACTCTTCATAATTACGCCCCTTCTTTAGCTCCGGAAGATTATAGCAAATTATACCAGGCAGTAAAGGCGGATTATTATGATGTTTCTTCCCCAAATGAACTGAAGGAGAAACTAAAGAAAGACCCGTATTTGAATGCGCTACAAATAAAATTTGCTTATGCACTCACATGCCATAAATCTCAGGGTGGGCAATGGAAGGCTGTTTTTGTTGATCAGGGCTATTTAACTGAGGAATTAATAAACAAAGAATTCTTACGTTGGTTGTATACAGCGGTGACAAGGGCAACAGATCAATTATTTTTAGTTAACTTTAACCCGAATTTCTTTTCTTAAATATTTGTTACTATTTTGCTTATTGTTAGGCAAGATTATTGATGTTAATCTTAAAAAAAAGAATTATTATGAAAAAATTATTTGTCTTTGTTGTTGGACTATTTATGTTCACTTCATTATCGGCTCAGGAAAAAAGTACTGAAGTGGTTGCCGGACCAGAAATTACCTTTGCAGAAGCTTCTCATGATTTTGGGGATATACAGCAAGGCGACAAAGTGGAGCATACCTTTACGTTTAAAAATTCAGGTACTGAGCCATTGATTCTTTCTAACGTGCTCACCACATGTGGTTGTACTGCTACCAATTGGCCAAGAGATCCTATAGCTCCTGGTAAAAGTGGAGAAATAACAGTTAGGTTTAACAGTGCTGGTAAAATGGGTAAGCAAAATAAGGTAGTTACTGTCGTTTCTAATGCTACCAATGCTCAGGAAAGAGTTAAAATTATTACCAACGTATTGCCAAATACTGAAAAAGAAGATACAAGTTCGTAGAGGATTAATACTTTTAATAAACAAAAAAAGCACAAGAGAACTTGTGCTTTTTTTGTTTATTAAAAGTTAAAGTGGAATGTGGCTGCTATCCTTGTATCACGCCGAAAACTGGGGTATAATTTATCAAGTATTTTTAAATATTGATAACAATGGTGCCTAAATGACAGTTAGTGTTCATCCCAGAATGAACGATACCGCGAAAAACAATATAAATCAGAACATATTGGCACATTAATTTGTAAATTTGAAAAGGATAAACAATTTGATAAAATGAAAACAGCACTGCAAATAGATATAACTTTTGAACAAATCCTGTCCTTGATCAAACAATTGCCTATAAAGCAGAAACTTAAACTAACAAAAGAACTAGAAAAAGAAGCCATTAATATAAAACTTACACGTTTGTTAAACACGTTCAAGGCCGATGACCTTGATTTGGATACTATAACAAGCGAAGCAGAAATCGTAAGGCAGGATATTTATGACAAACAAAAAAGCTAGGGTCATTTTTGACACCAATGTTTGGATTAGTTTCCTAATTGGCAAACGTCTGTCAAAAATCAAACAATATATTTCAGACGGAAGCATTACGATTATCACAACGGAACAACTACTAACGGAAATCAAAATCGTGACAAGCCGTAAAAAACTCAAAAAATATTTCCCAAAAAAAAGCGTAAAAGAATTAATTGAACTTTTGGAAATAATAGCCGAAGAAGTAGAAATTACACCGACTCACTTTATCAACCGATACCCAAAGGATAATTTCCTTTTAGATTTAATTGATTTTTCACAAGCCGACTTTTTGATAACAGGAGACAAAGATTTATTGGAACATAATTCATTCAAAACGGCGAAAATATTAAACCCAATCGAATTTGAAAAACAGTTGGGAAAATAAAACGGAACCGCAAGACCATAGCGTAAGGTTCGTACGGGGAATGTGCTTCTCTCCGCATTGGTCTTTGTCCTCACAGACCACCACTCTCAATTAACTATCTGACTCAGTTTTGTTTTTAGGCAGCAGGACAGCAACCGCTCGAATCCTCTCTGATCCCTGCGACAGTTCCTTTATTTACATCGAATTTTTGCATAGATATAAAGGGAATGATTCGGCTAAAGCCAAATTTACAGCACACTGCCTTGGAGCCATGTAAATTCGACTTTGGCAGAGCCATGCCTTTGGCGTAGTCGAATATTTGATTTGGAGATTAGGTGATACTGGACGCTACAGTGAAAAAAACCTATAAGGTTTTCAAAACCTTATAGGTTTGCATACAATAATCGAGAAGGTTTGGCAAAGCGTTCCGGCAGACTGGAGAAAGTTGCATTTCCGGTCGTTGAAATGCTCTCTCTCCAAAAATATGCTGATCCGTAAAATGCAAGTGCAATTGAATTGAGACCAAGAACCCTTTCAAACAGTCGCTGATTGAATTAATCCAATCCCGCTTGACCTTTCAATATTCCTAGAAAAAGCAAAACCCAGCCGGCAATCAAAAACAAACCACCTATGGGCGTTACCGCTCCCCATTTACCCACATTTGTCAGGCATAGGAGATATAAAGAGCCTGAAAATATAACTATCCCCACTATAAAGGAGTATCCTGCATAATTTAACAATCTGTGATCAAATTTTGAAAGTAGCAAACCTAGTACTAATAAAGCCAGTACATGGTAAAACTGGTATTTAACTGCCGTTTCAAAAGTTTCTAACCTTCCGGTACTTTCTAAACTCGATTTCAGAGCATGGGCGCCAAAAGCCCCAATCATTACCGATAAAGCGCCTAACGCACTTCCTGTCAATAGAAAAAATTTTTGCATCTAATTTATAGTTTTTATTTTAAACAAACACCAAATCATTAACTCACCAATCCCAAAATCATCAATCATCAATCATCAATCATCAATCATCAATCACAAATCACAAATCACAAATCACCAAATCAAAACTCATCGATCCCTAACTCCAAATATTGCACTGCCAACCCGCACCATTGTACTACCTTCTTCCATGGCGATCAAAAAATCCCCGCTCATACCCATAGATAAAGTTTGCATGTTAACGTTCGTTTTTTGAACGGATTTTAAGGAGTTAAATAGTTCATACAAAGCCTTAAATTCTTTTCGAACCTGATTAGTATTTTCAGTAAAAGTTGCCATGCCCATTAGACCTTTAATTTCTATGTTTTTCATCTCAGCAAAAGCAGGGTCTTCTAGTACATCTTTAACTTCGTCAAGGGAGAAGCCAAATTTAGTTTCCTCTTCTGCTATGTGAACCTGAAGCAGGCAATCGATCTTTCGATCAACTTTTTTACCCTGTTTGTTTATTTCTTTAAGTAAATTTAAACTGTCTACACCATGAATGAGATAGACAAAAGGAGCGATATATTTTACCTTATTCCTTTGCAAGTGGCCAATCATATGCCAGTGTATATCTTTTGGTAATTGCGTTGCTTTGTCCACTAACTCCTGCACTTTATTCTCCCCAAAATTCCTTATTCCTAGATCGTATGCTTCTTGTATTAATGTAGCTGATTTCGTTTTACTTACGGCAATTAGGGTTGCCGGATACCTGCTTACTTGTGTAGATATTTTTTCAATGTTAGCTTTTAAAGTCATTTGGAGATAATCCTTTAATTTAAATTTATTTTTTTATTGTTAAATCATTTCCCATTTTTACTTTAGATAACTTAGTCGCTTACAATTACACCGTATTTGGTGTCTTATAAAACAAAATGCTATGGCTATTCTAGGAACCTTATTAAAAAAAGGGATAAGAATAAGAGAAAGTATAGAACAGGAATACTCTTCATCTTTTGATTTACAAAAAATAGAGTTAAGAAAACTTTTAATTTCTAGTAGAGGTACTCAATTTGGCAAATCCTATTTCTTTAAGGATATTTTGGATGAATTTAAGAGCCCTCATCAGGAAAATTTTTACGTCAAATTTAAAGAAAATGTGCCAGTCCACAATTATAATACTATTTATAATAAATGGTGGCATAAATCGAGAGAAGGAGAGGCTAATGTTTGTTGGCCCGGCAAAGTAAAATATTTCGCACTAAGTTCCGGGACTTCAGAAGCATCATCGAAATATATTCCTATTACCCAGGATCAGATAAAAGCGATTAGAAAAACTAGCATAAGGCAAATATTGTCGTTGTCGAAATACGATTTACCAGACAAGCTTTTCGAGACGGGAATATTAATGTTGGGCGGGAGTACGCATTTGAATTATAAAGGGAATTATTTTGAAGGCGACCTTAGTGGCATTACTGCCAGCCAACTCCCCATTTGGTTCCAGCATTTTTATAAGCCTGGTCAAAAAATTGCCAGCAATCCCGATTGGAATGACAAACTGGACGAGATAACAAGAAATGCTTCAAAATGGAATATCGGCGTTATCGTGGGTGTTCCAGCATGGATCCAGATTTTGATGGAGAAAATAATCGCCCACTATCAGGTGAAGAGCATCCATGATATCTGGCCAAATTTAATGATCTACGTCCATGGTGGTGTTTCATTTGACCCATATAGAAAGGGGTTTGAAAATCTGCTTTCAAAGCCTTTAACCTACATGGAAACCTATCTTGCCTCGGAAGGTTTTTTTGCTTTTCAGGCACTGCCAGATAGGCGTTCAATGCGGCTTGTTCTCAATAATGGCGTCTTTTATGAGTTTGTCCCTTTCAATGATGCTAATTTTTTAGCCTCCGGTGAAATGGTTGACAACCCACAAACGCTGATGGCTCATCAAATAGAAGAAGGACAAGAATATGCTTTATTAATTTCTACTTGCGCAGGTGCCTGGCGGTATTTAATAGGAGATGTAATCAGATTTGTTTCTAAAGCTGAACATGAAATTGTGATAACCGGGCGGACAAAGCATTTTTTAAGCCTGTGTGGAGAACATTTATCTGTTGATAATATGAATAAAGCTATTCAAATTGTTGAAGAGGAACTGGATGTCGTGATCAAGGAATTTACAGTAGCAGGCGTCCCTTATCAATCATTATTTGCACATCACTGGTATATTGGGGCCGATGAATCGGTTTCTTCGCAGGTATTTAGAGAGAAGCTGGACAAAACGCTAAAGGAGTTAAATGACGATTATGCGGTAGAAAGAAATGCCGCTTTAAAGGAGGTTTTTGTTGACATAGTTCCGTCCAGCTATTTTTATAAATGGATGAAACTGAACGGAAAGGAGGGGGGACAAAATAAATTTCCCCGGGTAATTAAAAAGGAACAGTTCGAAAGTTGGAAGTCTTTTGTTGAAACTGAGCTAGCTGCTGATAATAAAAAGTGATGGCTATTTGGAATGGAATTTTGTTTGGCCTGTTATTGACTATTTTTATTGGACCTGTTTTTTTTGCTTTGATACAAACAAGTATCGAAAAGGGCTTTGTTTCGGGAATATTTATGGCTCTGGGAATAGCCTTAAGTGATACAGTTTACATTTCAATAACTTATTTTGGCCTTTCCCAGGTAATTAATCCCGAAAATGTAAATGCGGGCTTGGGAATTGTAGGTGGTTTAATAATGATGGGATTTGGGTTGGTCTCTTATTTTAAACCTATCAATTCCGTTGAAGCTAAGGGAGAAATACAGCCGAAACAAAAGAAAAAGTTTTTAAGACCCGTCATCAAAGGTTTTCTTTTGAATGGAATTAATCCTTCGGTCTTTGTTTTCTGGATAGGAATTTCAAGTATGGCCACAGTAAATTACGGTTATTCGGGCAGTGTTGCGATAGTTTTTTTCGCATCCATAATTGCCACTGTTTTCCTAACTGACATTGTCAAATCTTTTGTTGCCCATAAATTGAAGAAGCTACTGACTTATAAATTTATGAGCCTTATGAATAAAACTGTAGGAATAGCCTTGTTTTTATTTGGTCTACGCTTGTTCTATTTTGTAATTGACTCTATGTAGTGACATTTCTCGGTAATCGCTTTTGAGCATGTGTATCAAGCTTTTTGGAGAAGTAGCCTTCGTGTACATATGTTTAACCTTTCATAGTTACGGGAATTCCTTTCCGTCTTGTCATCCTGGACGATAGAGCTTGCCCCGCACTTGTTGCGGGGAAGGATCTTGGCGCAGTTTCTTTTTCTTCAACTCATGTTAAATTGCGCTGGCATTTCCCACACCTCTCGTGCTAGCGCATAGAAGAATTTTGATGAGTTCTGATCGATTTACAAAATCGATCTCCTGCCGCAGCCTGCATTGGTCAAGGTTTGGCACTTTAACAGTTACGGGAACTTTCGATATCAAAGGGCGAATTTAGCGGTGTATCCGGGAAGAACGATTTTTCAAATCGCTTTTTTTACGGTTTACGTTAAATTGTGCTCCTTTTCAAACCTACCTCCTCGTGTTTGCGCATAGAAGAAATTTGACAAATTCTGATCGATTTATAAACCTAAAGTATTGTTTAACAGTTTATTACTCAGGATAATTAAACTTATTCGTGATGAAAACAACTTATACAGTATTATTAAGCGGCCTTATCCTCTTTTCTGTCTCCTGTAGTGATGACGATGACGGGCAGCCAATAAAAGATAAGGACGATGAAAAAACTCTGGCAGGTACCTATGCCGGTGTTTCGTTCAAAGCGTCTGTTGCCTCTGGCATAGTAGATGGCGCTTTATCCGGATCTTTAATTTTGGAAAATGACGGAAGTTATAGTTCTACAATTCATCCTTTTGCTTTAATTGCTGAAGAAGGATCGTGGACCTATTATGAAGATGATGAGGAACTGTTTTTTAATGAAGGTGAAACAACGGAAGAAATAGCGGAGGATTTACTGGTTAAAGGAGATTCTCTTTTTTTCGAAATAAATAGGGGTGAGCCTACCGAATTAACCAGTATTGATTTCGTTTTGATCAAGCAATAGTAATTGATTTCCTTCTGAAATGGCCCGTGGGGACACAAACCAGCGACAGACTTCCACTCTTATCAATTAAACTTCAATTTGCTAATCAGTAATTTGGAAATGAGAAATCAATTTTAATCTTGTAGGGCATTGCTGATGAATGTTGATTTTAAAAGTAACCATAGAAGAAAAAAGAGAATAGCCCACATCAGATAAATATTATAATAGTCTGTGGTATTCTTGTAGGTAGATTCTTTGATCTCCACTTTTTCCAATTCATCTATTTCCGCAAACACTTCCCTTAATGCTTCATTATCTGATGCCCTGAAAAACTTACCTTTTCCTATTTCGGCAATTGTTCTCAAAGTAGTTTCATCCAAGGTATTTTCTATATAATTTGTGCGCCCAAAAAAATCTTTGCCCATGGGAACCTTTCCTTCTTTTCCAATGGCTACAGAGTATATTTTGATATCGTAAGCATAAGCTAATTCAGCTGCGGTAATGGGGTCGATATTTCCTGCCGTATTATCGCCATCGCTCAATAAAATAGCTACTTTCGATTTTGCATCCGATTCCCTTAACCTATTAGTGGCTACTGCAAGGGCACTGCCAATAGCAGTTCCTCTATTTTCGATTTTGTCAAAGGAAATATCGTCGATATAAGAATATAACAATTCATAATCGGTGGTAAGTGGAGCAAGTGAATATGCATCACCGGAGAATATCACCAAACCAATTCTATCCTGAAACCTGCCTTTGACAAAGTCCATGGCTACATTTTTAGCTGCTTCGAGGCGGTTTGGTTTGAAATCTTCAATTTTCATAGACTCAGAAATATCTATTACCAGCATTATATCAATGCCTTCTGTCCACTGGTCTACCTTCTCATTGGTTTTTTGCGGTCTTGCCAATGCAACTATTATCAACGACAACACAATAGTCATGATCACATCCGGAATAAAACGGATAAGGGTTGATGAATTCCAGGCTAATTCCTTTTTAGGCAATGCTATATCAAGCTTTTGTCTGAATCTAAAATTAAATAGCCAGCGAAATACAAAAATGGCAGGCACTAAAGCCAAAAGGTATAGAACGTAGGGATATTCCCAGGAAATCGTAAAAAATGTATTTGGATAGAACCATTCAGGTGAAAACCAAGCCCAGCTGCTATTTGTATTATTCATTTTTTACCTCCTCTACTTTTTCTTCATATCTTTTATTTGCTATATCTTCTAAAGATTTTAAATTTTCCTGTATCTCTTTGGAATTATGGCGCCCGTATATATTTCTATCCATAATCTTTAAGGTAAAGAGCAAGTTTTTATCTTCTATTAATTGAGAAACTTCTTTGGTGGTAAGTTTGGAAAAAGGAATTTTTTCAAGTTTCTCCATATAGCTTTTCCAATAGTTTAAACTTGTCTCGGCCTTTGACTTTGGATTAGCTCCATTTGATTGGTTTATCAGAGTTCCAAAAGTCGATAGGAATTTTTCATGCCGTTTTCTTAGCTTGTAAAGTTTAATTTTTCTTTTGATCTGGTCGCCATAAATCAGCAAAACAACTACCAAAATCACAACAAAGATTATAATTCCAAGAATCAAATAAGTGGTGTTGAATTGTAATGCCACTTCCCTGTAATTTGTGGTCTCTTTTAACGGTTCCTGCGGCGCAATCTCTATTTCATTTAAATAAATAGTGTCTTGCTGCGCCTTCACTTCCACACTATCGCCTTTATTAATAATATATACAGGAAGTTGGAATGCTTGCAATGCTGAAAGATCGAATGTTCTTAAAATGTAAATGACGCTATCTGTACTGAAGCCATTTTCGGAAACGGTATTGGAATAATCCTTCCTTACGAGTTCAAACGGTGAATAATTATAACTTGTATCAGGAAAAATAATGCTTTGATCATCAGGATATTTAACGGTAAGGACATAGGGTATTTCTTCTCCAACTTTCATGCTATCCTGCAAAAAAAATCCGTCAGGGCTTATTAGTTGAGCCCAAACTACAGATGGAA
>CAMPJM010000058.1 GCA_946886805.1 uncultured Flammeovirgaceae bacterium
GATTTCCCTTACAATTTTTTCTGGGTGGGCGACTTTTCGCTTGAATTCCAGGGTACTACTTTCCCCTTTTATTACCAGCGCTTCGATCTCCCTTATTGTCATTTGTTTTTCGCTTACTCCCTTTGTCGATTGCCTTTTCTTCGATTGTGATTGTTCCAATCTTAGATTTTGTGTCCCCTTTCAGGGTTTTTTTCAATGTTATTTAAATGACTACAATAATATCACCCTTTCAGGGTTTGTACCTTCATGCTGTATGCTTCCCACTCCTATTAGCTTTCCCAGGTTCTTCCTTCGTCAGAATGACAAAACGAAAGATTGGTGGTTTTTCTTTTACTGTTGTGATCAACTCCAACCTTTACTTCCTAATCCCTAACACCCAACACCTAACTAAATCACTTAAAATCATCGTCATCTTCTTCCTCAAAACCCAGGTCAGGCATCGAGAACATACTGCTTAAGAGATCTTTGAACTGTAATCCCGAAGACAATTGCTTCTTGCTCAGCATGCTGTTTTCAGCTAGGCCATGCAAGGCAAATTCCATCATGAAATAATGGGCTGCGGTGTCCATATTTTTATAGAGCCCGGTGACTAGCTTTTTAAGACCAGGCACTTTTTCCAATTCTGTTTTATATTCATTAAAAGTGGCGTCGTTCAAAAGATCAACTACATTGCCTTCTCCAAACCAATCTGTTATCGTCTTGTAAATATTATTGGCCTTTTTCTTTCTGATATCTTCCGGATTGGGGAAATACTGAATAAACTGGGTTCGGATTGCCTTCCCAACGAGATTCATGGCCACTATTCCTGGACCCTCTTGTTCGCCTTCGTATACCAGCTCTACTTTTCCGGTAATGGCCGGCAAAACGCCAACAAAATCAGAGATCCTGATGAAAGTATTACCTTCACCGTTTATAAGCGTGCGCCTTTCAGCTGAGCTTATAAGGTTTTCATACGCTGAAATAGTCAACCGGGCAGACACGCCACTTTTAGCGTCGACATATTCACTGCTTCTTGCCTCAATAGCAATCTGCTCAATTAGATCCTTGCTAATTTCGTTTAAAGTCACTGCTTGTTTTTGAGGCTCTTTTATACGAGCTTCCTGCTGGGTAATTTTCTTGCCAATCTCCAGAGACTTTGGATAATGAGTGATTATCTGGCTATCTATTCTATCTTTTAACGGAGTAACTATACTTCCCCGGTTGGTATAGTCTTCGGGATTGGCTGTAAACACAAATTGAATATCAAGCGGGAGCCTTATTTTAAAGCCCCTGATCTGCACGTCACCTTCCTGTAAAATATTAAATAATGCTACTTGAATCCTCGCCTGAAGATCAGGAAGTTCATTGATAACAAATATTCCTCTGTGAGCCCTGGGAATTAATCCATAGTGGATTACCCTTTCGTCAGCATATGGCAATTTCAAAGTAGCTGCTTTAATGGGATCTACATCGCCAATCAAATCCGCAACCGACACATCAGGCGTTGCGAGCTTCTCTGTGTATCGGTCCTCTCGTCCAATCCACGTTATTGGGGTTTTATCTCCCAATACGGCTACTTTATCCTTTCCAAATCTGGAAAGTGGCCTTAAAGGATCATCATTAAGCTCTGATCCTTCAATTACAGGGATGTATTCGTCAAGTAAATATACCATCTGCCTGGCAATTCTTGTTTTTGCCTGACCGCGAAGTCCGAGCAAATTTATATTGTGCATGGACAAAATTGCCCTTTCTATATCCGGAATAACCGTCTCTTCATAACCCCAGATTCCCTCAAAAACATTTTCTTTATTTTTTAACTTTTGTATTAAGTTATCCCTTAATTCCTGTTTTATTGATTTAGGTTGATAACCAAAATCCTTTAATGCACCAAGTGTATTGATATTCTTCAAATCCTCGATCTTAACCTTCCTTATTTCTTGCATATTTATTTTAATGCCTGTTTTATAGATTTTTTTTCCTGTTCTTTTTGTAATCCTCAAATACAATATTGCCCAATCCCTGAAGACTGCTGTAATAAGCATTCCCGTTATTTGCTTTAGTAAATTCCCTCACAAACTCCTTTAAATAGGGATCGGAAGCGATCATAAAGGTCGTAACCGGAATATGTAATTTCCTACATTGGGTCGCAAGGTTCAATGTTTTATTAAGGATCTTGCTATCAAGTCCAAAACTATTTTTATAATACTTTATTCCTTGCTTGAGGCAAGTGGGCTTGCCATCGGTAATCATAAATATCTGTTTGTTTTTAGTTTTTCTGCGTCTCAAAAGATCCATGGCAAGTTCCAGACCAGCCACAGTATTTGTGTGATACGGACCAACCTGCAAGAAGGGCAAATCTTTGATTTGAATTTGCCAGGCATCGTTGCCGAAGACAATTATATCCAATGAGTCTTTTGGATACCTGGTTGTAACCAATTCGGCCAAGGCCATGGCCACCTTTTTCGCAGGCGTAATCCTGTCCTCTCCATATAAGATCATGGAATGCGATATATCGATCATTAAAACAGTGGATGTTTGAGATTTATGCTCTTTCTCAACGATTTCCAGATCACTTTCTGTCATCATAAAATCGCCCAAGCCATGGTTGATCTGGGCATTTCTAATTGAATCGGTCATTGCTATCTGATCCAATGCGTCACCAAATTGGAAATTTCTGTGGTCCGTCCCATCTTCATCGCCGATTCCGGTGAAGTCTGTTTTATGGCTTCCTTTGCCTGCCTTTTTCAACTTCCCAAAAATTTCCTCTAAAGCACTCTTTCTGAAATTCTGCTCCATCTTCGGAGTTATTTTAAACTCCCCCTTTTCATTTTCATCTGTAAGATATCCTTTGGTTTTTAAATCTTCGATGAAATCTCCTATGCCATATTGGTCGTTCGTCAGGTTATGTTGCTTGTCGAGATTGCTCAACCACCTTAAAGCTTCTCCCACATCGCCCGATGTGATAAGCAACAGCTGCATAAAAATATTCAAAAGCTTACTAAAATCGCTGTCCGACGCTTTCTCGTCCGGAATATATTCTGAAAATCTATAACCTGCCATAATTAAAAAATTAACGAAAATGAGTTGAAAGCGGAAATGGCCTTCGGAGAACTAACGTATTTACGAGTGATTCAATTCAAATTTTGTAGAGGTAAAGCCGAATATATTTCAGCTTACCGTAATAATTGCACATGTACTATTCCTATTAACTTTAGCCAATGAAAAATACGAATTATCTATAGTTTTGTTTTCCAGTGATTCATTTGAGGATAGGTAGGATCTGTTTAAGATAGGATTAAAATTTGAATTATTGATATTGGAAGAAGAGACTTGTTGAATTAAATAAGATAATAATTCAATTTTCCTTATTCTTCAATTGGAAAAAACTATCTGAAAATTTAAAAATTTTAAAATGAAAAAAGTTATTACAGGTTTTTTTGCATTGGCTATTTTATTTATTACCAGTTGTTCAGTAAGGACGTGTCCTACTTATACAAAGGCACCAATGGAAAATCCTACCCAGGACGAAGTAAATTGCTAAGATACAAATACTGTTAGTGCCGGTATTTTTTTCGAACGTAGTAAAAAAGTACCGGAGCTGACTAATTTGTCTTGCAATAACTGGCTACGGCGTAAAATAGAAATCCAAAGGATCAGGAAACAAGAATTGATAAGCTAATTCTTCCATAACCCGGCGACCCAAAATTAATTTCTTTTTCTCAGATTGTTCAGGATTATCAATAAAGACCGGAGCTTCGAAGCCGAAATCTTTGGCATTTTTTGAAAACACTTCTTTTCTTGAGGGATGGACAGGGGCTACCAAATTGTACAATCTCCCCGAAAACTTTTTATCAACTACCAACTCAATAATTCTTATCACATCATCGCGATGAATATAATTCACCGGCGTATTACCCGTTGATATAGTCCTACCAACATAATAGCGCCCCGGAATGCGATCGTAACCTAGTAAACCGCCACAACGAAGAACTATGCTTTCGAAAGCCTCTTCGCTCCAAAAACGCCTTTCAGCTTCAAATAAAGCCGTATTTCCGGTATCAGATATACTTATGGGAGTGTTTTCGTCTACAATTTCACAATTGGAAGGATATACAGAAGTAGCGCTTACATAAACAACTTTACGTATTTTGTGCTTTTTTATATAGTCTATGATAGAATCAATCTGTTTAGGATGATCAAGGTCTCCAAGGGTTCTGACTTTTGGAGGTATGTTGATTATTAAAATGTCACAATTAAAAAAATCTTCCTCCTCCTTCTTTATTTGATAATTTCTCGCAGCATCAAATTTTAATAGGTAAGGTGCAATGGCCTTCTTTTTTAAGACAGGTATTTTTTCAACAGAGGTCGTTGAACCTTTAACGCTATTTCCCTTTTCTACGAGCCTTTCAGCAAGGGGCAAACCCAACCAACCACAGCCCAAGATACTGATTTTCTTTTTCAACGGCTTATCACGTTTAAATTAAAAAAGTCCATAGATCAATCTTTTTTTGATCTACGGGATAAAGCGGAAAAGTTGGGGACCGTAAATGTCAAGTATTTTTATTATTGAAAACTAGGTGGACCTAAATCGCAGGTAAAGTGAAGGGATCCCCGTACGGGGAAGATGCTTGTATTTATTAGTCTACTTTAGGAAGCATTCTACCTCCCTAAAGTTCTACTGGAGCCTAAATAACTGAAAAATACCCCAATAACACACGTTCCCCGTACGGGGATCCCTCAAAACTACGCACACCTTCCCTTTTCGTCTTTTGAAAATGTGCTCTCCTAAGAATATTGCTTAATCCGATCTATGGACTTAAAGTATTTTCTAAAAAAGCAAAATTGAATTTTTTCTGTTCTTTCTTATCTGCCTTATCTTGGCAATGTTCTGAAAATATAATCCCATAAAGGTGATGATACCCCAAATGCCCTTTCATGATCTTTATAGTGATGGATTCCATGATTTATCCATAAAACTTTCATGAAATTTCTGGGTGGCTGATACGCATGAACCACATAATGCACACCGAGGTACGC
Source organism: uncultured Flammeovirgaceae bacterium (assembly GCA_946886805.1). The sequence goes on from CAMPJM010000058.1 coordinate 5,017, forward strand.
TGAATATCCAGTGATAAAACCTGGTAAAAATGCAAATACAGCGTCTCCAATAACCAATCTAAACAGTAAAAACAGTATGGTTACCAACAATGCACTTACAATAGGAGGCATGGCCAATCTGGTTTTATCTCTTGGAAAATCATGGTGTACTCCATGAGCCAGATACTGAACCCGCTCTTTAAATTTGGTATCGGTAATCATGTGAAATACATAGCGATGAACCAAATATTCGATAAACGTAAATAAAAGGAGGCCAAATAAAAACAGGCCAACAATTGAAACCACGGACAATAAATTTTTACTTACAGCCCAGTAAATCATCAAAACCGAACACGCTAAGAAAATAGAAACGGGTATAGCAATATGGGTTCTGGATAACTTTTCGATTATTGGATTCTTGAACAAAACTTTTGTTCCTTTATTACTTGGCTTTGCTGATCTTTGATAGGTTTGTTCCATAATAAAAAGTACTATCTATTTAAAAAAGAAAGCTGTCTAATTTGTTGCAAGTTAATATTATTACTACAAATTTAACATCTTAAAGTTATTATTTATTAGGAAAGTTCGACCTTTGCCTGATTCAAAATTTTAAAATAAAACGCTTCATACATTGGTAGCACTTTTGTCACATCAAACTCTTTTGCCCTTTCCAATGCATTGTTTTTGAAGGTTTGAAGGTTTTCATCATCTAGGATAAACAAAGCTTTCTCTGTCATATCTTCCACGTCGCCAATTTTACAAACAAAACCGGTAACACCGTTGATGTTAAGCTCGGGAAGACCTCCTGCATTTGACGATATAAGCGGCACTTCACATGCCATTGCTTCTAATGCAGCCAAACCAAAGCTCTCCTTTTCAGATGGCATAATAAATAAATCGGCCACTGATAATACCTCTTCTACTGCTTCCAATTTTCCTAAAAAGCGGACGTCGTCACAGACGCCTAACTTTCTACATAATAATTCTATGTTATTTCGTTCGGGACCGTCTCCTACCAACAGTAACTTTGCCGGAATTTTCTTTCGAACGTGATTGAAAATTTTCACTACGTCTTCTACTCTTTTAACCTTTCTAAAGTTTGAGGTATGCACCACTAATTTCTCTCCGCTGGGACAAATAGCGGTTTTGAAATGATCTTTTTTCTGCTTCTTAAATCTATCCAGGTCTATGAAATTTGGTATGACTTCAATTTCCTTATGGATATTAAAGTGTTCATAAGTATCTTTTCGCAAATCAGCAGAAACTGCGGTGACACCATCTGACTGATTAATGCTAAAGGTGACCACCGGCTCGTATGAAGCGTCTTTTCCCACCAAAGTTATATCCGTACCGTGTAGGGTAGTTACCACAGGTATTTCAATTCCTTCAGTTTTTAAAATCTGCTTGGCCATATAAGCGGCAGAAGCATGTGGTATTGCATAATGCACATGCAACAGATCTAATTTCTCATATTTAACCACATTTACCATTTTACTTGCCAGCGCAAGTTCGTAGGGTGGATATTGGAACAATGGATATGTCCGGATATCTACCTCATGGTAAAATAGATTCTCATTAAAGAAGTCTAATCTGGTGGGTTGAGAATAAGTTATAAAATGAACCTCATGACCTTCTTTGGCCAACGCTTTACCTAATTCTGTTGCTACTACGCCACTCCCACCAAAAGTAGGGTAACAAACTATACCTATCCTCATTTATAAGTTTACTGATTTATTGATATACTGATTTATCGATGGGGTTTATAATAACAAATCAAGAATTGGAACAGGTTGTAAATATCTCAATAATGATATTTATCATACTCCCACATTGCTTTATAAACTACATCCTGCATCCTTGTACGAATATCATTTTGATTTAGTTTAGCATTTCCTGCGTCAGGGTATACGCGATTGGAAAGAAAAATAAAAACGAGGTCAAATTCGGGATCTACCCAAACCGCGGTGCCGGTAAATCCGGTGTGACCAAAGGTACTATTAGATGCAAAATTAGAGGTGGGTCCAAAGAAAGAATCGGTTGTAGGCTTATCCCACCCAAGGCCTCTTCTATTTTCTTCATTTTGCCTGCTTGCAAATTTCTCTACGGTTCCTTTGGGGATATAATTATAACCGCCGTAGTACCCGTTCTGTAGGTTCATCTGCATCAAAATCGCCAAATCATTTGAATTGCTAAAAATACCTGCATGTCCGGCAACCCCCCCATACATTGCTGCGCCCTCGTCATGCACAATACCACAAACCAGCGAATTTCTGAAATGAGTATCATATTCTGTTGGGGCAATCCTATTTAAAGGAAATTTGCACAGCGGCAAGTAAGTCATTGTCGATAAACCTAAGGGGTCATAAAAATTTTGCTCAAGAAAATTTTCCATTGGCTGATTCAAAAGCTTTTCAGATAGCTTTTGTAAAATATAAAATCCTAAATCGCTATACTTATATTCATAGGGATCTTTCTTTCGTTTCTTCTCCAAAAGATCAGAATTAAGAGTCCATTTCCATAGAGAATCCGGCAAGGAGCGCAGTCCATACAAGCCTTCAGATACCTGAAAATTGTAAACTGAATCCGAAAAATTCGAATAATATTCGGACATACCTCCAAATTCATCGACAGTTTTTCGCCAGAAAGGTATATAAGGGGAAAGACCTGCCTGGTGCAACAACACATCCCGAACTATAATATTTTTCTTATTTGTATTGAGAAGCTCCGGCAAATAAGTGCTGACTTTTTCATCAAGGTCCAACAATCCCCTTCCTTCTAGAAACATGACCGTCTGGAGCGTTGCAGCTACTTTAGTGACCGAAGCAACATCATAAATAGTTTCAGCGGTAACAGCAGTAAGGCTGTCATAAGTCTGATAGCCGAAAGATTTATCATAAACTATGACCCCGTTTCGGGCTACCAAAACCTGACATCCCGGAGTTGCCTTTTCAGTGATTGCTTCTTTAGCAATTTTTTCTATATTCTTTAAGATCTTTGAACTCAAACCTACATGTTCCGGCAACGCCACCGCCAGTCTGCCGATAGATCTTAAACTTTCACCGCTACCTTCCTGAAACGTAAGAGACGCTGTAATCGGCAGTCGGCCGGTAGCATCCAAAGCACCGAAAATAACCTGAGGAGCAAGCATCTGCGTATATTCATCTTCTTCATAGGTACATAAAACAGTATTGATATCTTCAAAAGACCTTAAGCTATAAGGATTACCAAAAACTACTACCGCCACTTTGGTACCTTGCTCCTGTAGCGATCTTATAAAGGTGATGTCGTCTTTGCTAATTCCGTAATCCCTGCTTCGCGAGTTGCTTAGGTTATGAAGCCCCACCACAACCATGCTATAATGTTTTAACTTATCAAATAAGACATTATAGGTTTGGGCATCTGCCTTGCTATCGAGGTTATAATGTGCAAAAGGGGCATATTTGGACAAAACGTCCTGAAAAGTCGATTGAGAATCTACTCCTATACTCAAGGATGCAAAAGTCAGCGTGTCCAATGCATACAAAGGAAGCATCTCATTGTCATCTTTTACCAGCGTAACCGCTTCCTGATACAATTTGAATTTAATTGCCCGGGCTTCTGGCCTGTTTAAATCACTCACTAGATTATCTAAAACTATCGGTTCATAGTTATTTAAGCCAGCCCAATATTTTGCATGAAGTATTTTTTTAACCCTATTATCAATAGCCTCTTTGTCTAAACGGCCTGTCTTTATAGCATCTTTTATACGGGATACCGCTTCCGGAACATCCTCAGAAAGCAACAATATGTCATTCCCCGCCTGCAATGCCAGCACATCTACCTCTCCCGGCTTATAATATTTGGTGACACCTCTCATGTTTAGTGCATCAGTAAAAACAAGGCCTTTAAAACCCAGTTCGTTTTTTAGAAGACCTGTCACTATGGGTTTCGAAAGCGTGGATGCTTTATTCGGTATCTTGTCCAATGCAGGAATGCCTAAATGCGCCACCATGGTACTCATAAGACTATCTTTAATGAGTTGTTTAAAAGGATATAACTCCATCTCCATCAGTCTTTCCTTTGAATGGTTTAATACAGGCAGGGTATAGTGAGAATCGCTTCCAGTGTCTCCATGCCCAGGAAAATGTTTGGCACTCGCTATTATACCGTTATCCTGAAGCCCCTTCATATAGGCGATGCCTTTTGCGCTTACTTTATGCTTATTTTCACCAAATGATCTGACGCCGATTACGGGATTATTGGGATTGCTATTAATGTCTATAACAGGAGCAAAATTTATATGCATGCCTAACCTATGGAACTGATAGGCAATTTCTTTTCCCATCGCATAGATAATTTCATCATTTTCTATGGCTCCGAGTGTCAGTTGCTTGGGGAAATCCATCACACTGTCTAACCGCATTCCTACCCCCGTTTCTGCGTCCATGGCTATCAACATAGGCGTAGGAGCTGCCTTTTGATATCTATTGGTAAGTATTGCCTGCCTCACAGGGCCGCCCTGAAAGAAAGTTAAGCCCCCGACGTTGTATTCTTTGATGAGTTTTTCTAAAGCTGCATATTGGCTTTCTGACTGATTGGAATAGGCAGCAATGTTAAAAAGTTGTCCGAGTCTTTGGGTTTCGTTCAAACTGCTAAAGACACTGTCCACCCAAACCTCCTCCTTCATATCATTGAAGGTATCATTTATATTAAAAGTGTTTTTATATGCGTTTCCTTGAAGATTAAGAATTGTGGTTAGAAAGTAAATAAGACAAACTTTTTTAAACATAAGGTGGTTAGCAATTTATATATTAATTTTATACTTTATTTTTACTAGCGATCAATACGCAATTTAGCTTTATTTTAAGTATTTATATTTTAAGCACTTAATTTGCTTTGTAAGATTTAGACTTAATCGATATGAAAATTCCTTCTTTAACAAAAATACCCAGCCATCAGAAATTTAAATACGAGCCCCGCTTTTACGATCCCATTAAGGAGGAGATAGCGGAAAGAACAAAAAGAATCAAAAGTCAGATGAACGGTGACTTTGACTCCGGGTACGGATCCACTATTCGACAGTCCTTTAAAAGAAGGAGCAGAGAAAACCAGCAATCAAATATAACGCAGGTATTGATCATTTTACTATTAGTTGGTACGTTTACAGGCTATTTTTATTATGGTAATGTTGCATTTTATATTATTATGGTCTTAGCTCCATTGTATATTCTTATTAAGAAAACTAACTTTTTTAAAAAGCGGTCCTAAATGCTAGATATTATTCAACTGCTCCCTGACGCAATTGCGAACCAAATTGCTGCAGGGGAAGTAGTTCAGCGCCCTGCATCTGTGGTGAAAGAGCTTTTGGAAAATGCTGTGGATGCAAAAAGCAGTAAAATTTCAGTAAAAATAAAGGAGGCGGGAAAAACACTCATTCAGATTAGCGATAATGGCAGCGGAATGAGCGGCACGGATGCCAGAATGAGCTTTGAAAGACACGCTACTTCCAAAATCAGGAAATCAGAAGATTTATTTACCATTCGAACAATGGGGTTTAGAGGCGAAGCCCTTGCTTCTATTGCGGCTGTCGCTCAAGTTGAGATGAAGACCAAAAGAGCTGAAGATGAAGTGGGAACGTGCATTTCAGTAGAAGGATCTGAAATAATGGTTCAGGAACCAACATCATGCCCCGACGGGACTTCCATTGCTGTTAAGAACCTATTTTTTAACGTTCCTGCCAGAAGAAATTTTTTAAAATCTAATCCTGTTGAAACCAGACATATTATAGACGAATTTCAAAGAGTAGCCTTATCTAATCCGCAAATAACCTGTTCCTTGCTGCAAAATGATCTGGAAGTGTATAATTTACCGGGAGGGAAGCTGAGTCAGAGAATCGTGGGCCTGTTCGGCAAACAATATCAGGAGCAATTAATAGCCTGTCAGGAAGATACTTCGCACATAAAAATTCAAGGCTATATAGGCAAACCTGAAAATGCAAAAAGGACGAAAGGGGAGCAATTTTTCTTCGTTAATAACCGCTACATCAAAAATCATTACTTAAATCATGCGGTCCAAAACGCATATGAGGGCTTACTTCCCGATGACTGCTATCCATTTTACGTGCTGTTCATAGAGATTGATCCAAAGCATATAGACATAAATGTGCATCCGACAAAAACGGAAATCAAATTTGATGATGAAAGGACAATTTATGCAATCATTCGTGCGGCCGTTAAACAAGCATTAGGGGCTCACAATATTACCCCGTCACTGGATTTTGACCATGATGTGAATTTTCATGCAATTGCCACTTCGGGTTTAAACTTCAACAGGGACAGCCAGGCCGATAGAAATTACAGCCAATTCAAAACATCTCCGAGGGAACATTCGAACACCGTACATTGGGAGAAGATGTTCGAGATTTCAAGGCAGGAAATCTCCGACTATAGCGGTGGGGAAATACCGGATTTTAATAAGCCGGAAGCAATAACTTTTGAAAGTGCGGCAAATAAACAATCTGCTGTGTCAGACTTGTTTGAATCTAATGACAATACACAAACAATATTTCAACTACATTTTCAATACATCACCTCTCAAATTAAGTCAGGCTTAATGATTATAGATCAACAGGCTGCTCATGAAAGGATATTGTATGAGAAATATAGTATTGCTTTAGAAAAAAAGTCAGGCGCTTCGCAACAATTTTTATTCCCTCAGACAATCTCGTTGAACCCAACCGATTTTGCGCTGGTAATGGAATTGGAGCCGGAATTTAAAGCGCTCGGCTTTATTTTTAATATCTTTGGCAAAACTGATTTGGTCATTAACGGGATTCCTGCCGATATTGCTGGGAGTGATGAGAAAAATCTGTTTGAAGGATTGATAGAACAATTCAAAAAGAATAAATCGGAGTTATCAATTGACAAGCGGGAAAACATGGCCAGATCAATGGCAAAGAGAGCTGCAATAAAACCGGGGCAGAAACTTTCCGCAACAGAAATGCGTACCATTATCGACCAGCTTTTTGCCTGTTCCAATCCAAATTATTCCCCTCATGGAAAGGTGATCTTTTATATTTTGGGAATGGATAAGATTGCAGGGTTTTTTCATAAGTAGTGGGGGAGTTGGAAGTAGGAAGTTTGAAGTGGGAAGTTTGAAGTTCAAAGTTCAAGGTTCAAAGTTTAATGTTTAAGGTTGAAAGTTCAAGGTTTAAAGTTTAAGTAATAGGTGGCAAGTTTGCTGGCTGTTCACTTGTTTATAACTGTAAAGGGAAAAATTTACGGCCGTCCTATACCCCAGAGGGGTAAGCTGTTTATAGAAAAATATAAATAATGGGAAATACGCTCCGTAGGTGCGTTCTGTTTGTGAAGATGGAGGTTAAAGTTGGAAGTTAGGAGTAAGAAGTGGGGAAGTGGAAACACGGAAGCAGAACAGAAACAGCTAACGGTCCATTTTCAAAGCAATATTAATTATACTAAAAAAAATTAAATATACATGTTTGGTAACCTGACACCAATGGTAAAGAACCTGCTAATAATAAATGTAGGTGTTTTTCTTGCCCAAGTAATTTTAGACTTAAACTTTCCTGCGCTGTTAGGGCTTCGTTATATTTTTTCTGATGCTTTTAAGCCATATCAAATTCTGACACACATTTTTGTGCATGCAAACGGTATGCATTTGTTCAGTAATATGTTTGCCCTCTTCATATTTGGACCAATGCTTGAGCGTTTTTGGGG
>CAMPJM010000059.1 GCA_946886805.1 uncultured Flammeovirgaceae bacterium
CTATAACATCTATGATCATATTTTTGAAGAATATAAATCCTTTAACTACGATTCTGCTTTTAACTACCTTCTTAAGCTTCAAAAAATAGGTTACGAATTAGGCGATTCAACAAAAATTGCTTCGGCAAAAGTCAAGTCAGGGTTTATCTTCCTTTCTTCTGGAATGTTTAAAGAAGCTTTCGATTCTTTGAATACCGTTGACGGGAACAATTTGGATGAAAGCCTGAAAATTGAATACTATAAATTACTTTCGATCTTATATTATGGCCTCGCTGATCTGAAAGACCGTCATTATTTTCCTGTTTATGAAGCAAAAGGCCATCAATACATCGATTCTGTAGTAAAATATTCTTTTTCTGGTTCTTATAATCTGCTGTATCACAGAGGATTAAGAAATACACGTAAATCCCGTATTGAAGAAGGATTGGATGATTTGTCGCGTCTCATGAAGAGGGATTCGCTGACTTTGCATCAAAAGGCAATAATAGCATCTACCCTAAGTGATATCTATTTACAAATGGATGAAACGGATAAGGGGATTACCTTGCTGGCGGAAGCAGCCATTTACGACATACGGTCAGCTACGAAGGAAACTGCTGCTATTTTAACGCTGGCAGATATTTTATACCAGCAAGGGGATATAAAAAGAGCTTATACCTACACAAAAAAAGCGCTGGAAGATGCCAATTTCTATGGTGCCAGGCATAGAAAAATTCAGGTGGGAACCATTCTTCCAATTATTGAAGAAGAAAAAATAAATACGGTAGAAAGCCAAAAAAGGCTATTGATTATATATGCCGTGATAGTCACCATCCTGTCAATTTCTGTAGTTGTGTTCGTATTTATTATTCTTAAACAGTTAAGGAAACTAAAAAAAGCGGACAAAAAGATCATCGAAACTAATGTTGCTCTACAGGATACCAACCATAAACTGCTAGAGGCCAATAAAATAAAGGAAGAATATATTGGTTATTATTTCAATATCAATTCGGATTACCTGGAAAAAATAGAAAAATTCAAGAGGTCAATTGATAAGAATTTAATGGCCCACAAGTATGATAATTTAAAATTCATTGTCAATAGTATTGACCTGAAAAAAGAGCGGACTGAGTTGTACCAAAATTTTGACAAAGTTTTCCTGAAGCTGTTCCCTGATTTTATTTCAAGCTTTAATGCACTGTTTAAAGTAGAGGATCAAATAAAACTGTCGGAAAATGAATTGCTCAATACGGACCTGAGGATCTTTGCATTAATAAGAATGGGTATTACTGAGAATGATAAGATAGCCAAAATCCTGGAATTTTCTGTAAACACTATCTACGCCTATAAAACCAAGATAAAAAATAAATCTATTGTTCCTAATGAGGAATTTGAAAAGAAAATAATGGCGATCAAACCTATATAAAACAAAAGGAAGATAAATGACAGGCCACCGAAGCCTTATCACCTGTTTGGGATCAAGCTATATTTTTGGGAAGGACATTTTCAAATACGGCGAAATAAATTTTGGCTATAGTTGTGAGGGATCCCGGAACAGGTCCGGGAATGTGCGTTATGGGTTGTTTTTCAGTTATTTAAGCCACAGCAAAACCGTAAAAGGCAGAATGATTCTAAATTAGACCAATAAAGAGAAGCACGTTTCTCCGTACGGGCTTCTCTTTACTTTTACCTACGATTTAGGACATCCTTTATCAATAAAAAAAATGATATTACTCCCCAACTCTTCCGCTTGATCCGTTGTTTGCTGCATATTCCCCATCCCTCGTTATTTTGCCATAATGCTAATAGCCGCACCACCTCCGGCGGCCAATTGCAGGTTTAATTTTGTATCGCTATTCACCGTGCGTGTCTCAATGGCATAATCAACAGGATTATTTTGCCAATGGGCATTTTCACCATCCTTATAGACCGTTGCTTCGTAATTTTTCCCTTCTTCCAAAAAGCTCAGATCCACCACGACATCCCGCGGATTTTCATCTGTTATGGCACCGATAAACCAATCGTTCGTTCCTCTTTCTTTTCGGGCTACAGTTATTTGGTCTCCAATTACTGCATTTAAAATTTCAGTACGGTCCCAATCCACACCCACATCCCTGATAAATTGAAATGCGGGATGTCCAAGGTAATGCTCAGGCAGATCTGCAGCCATCTGAACGGGGCTATAGATCACTACGTAGGCCGCAAGCTGATGCGCCAGCGTTGTATTTACCTGATTTGATTCCTTATAGGGTTCCAGTTTTATATTAAAGATCCCGGGTGTATAATCAATAGGACCAGCCAGCATTCTTGTGAACGGAAGGATTGTCAGATGTTCTGGAGGATTGCCGCCATCACTGGCCCAAGCATTAAATTCCTGGCCTCTAACGCCTTCACCAGAGATAAGATTGGGGTAGGTTCGTCTGAGTCCTGTTGGTTTTATGGGTTCATGTACATTCACTGCTACCTTATGTTTTGCAGCGGTTTCCACCACTCTTCTGTAGTGATTTACCATCCACTGTCCATGATGATGTTCTCCATCGGGAATAATTTTGCCCACGTAACCTGTTTTAACAGACCCTACTCCTAAGTTCTGCATTAATTGAAAAGCCGAATCCATTTGCTTGTCATAGGTACGTGGGGCCGCAGCCGTTTCGTGGTGCATAATTATTTCTACACCCTTGCTTTTTCCATATTTCACCACTTCTTCCAAATCATAATCTTCATAGGGAGTAACAAAATCAAAAACTCCTTCCCTTTCTTTTCCTGTCCATCTGTCCCAACCCGTATTCCAACCTTCTACCAATACTCCCTTGATGTTATTTTCAGCAGCAAAATCGATGTACCTTTTGGCGTTTTCGGTTGTGGCGCCATGTTTTCCGCCTTCCATATCCCAGCCTGACTTATTTAAGTGCATTTCCCACCAAATGCCAATGTATTTCATAGGCTGCACCCAGGAAACATCCCCAAGTTTGTTTGGCTCATTCAAATTAAGGATCATTTTTGACCGGATAAGATCGCCTGCTTTTTCTGAAATCTGAATGGTTCTCCAGGGAGTTTCAAATGGCAAAGTACGCTTCACCGCATAACCCAATCTTTCTGAGCTGACAAGACTGCTTTTCAAGGCAAAGTCAACTGTATCTACTAAAAGCGTCATGCTTGCATAATCTGTCAGATTTGCTTCATGAATGCTCAAGTGAACGCCATTATCCATTTTCATCGTCAACGGAGTGTGTACAGCATTCTCTCGGATCGCACTTTGAGTAATCCCCGGATCGCCTAAATTGAGGGCGTCTATCTTAGAAATATTCGTGTGATTATACAGGTGTTCATAACTATCCCAGTCTCCGGGCATCCACCAGGCTTCGTGATCTTCGGTAAGCTGAAATTCGGTATTTTCATTCAGGATCATTACTTCTTTTAGCTGTTCCTGCTCAGGAAAGCTATAGCGGAATCCCAGGCCATCATCATAAATCCTGAAAATAATATTCACAAACCTGGGCTTACTACTGTTTTCTTTCAAACTGACTGTTAACTCATTATAATTATTTACCACTTCTCTTTGTTCCCCCCAGGGAAGTTCCCAATTTTCATTGAGGGAATCTTTCACTGTTTTTACGATTTCGAAATTTTCTTTTAGGGCTGGTTGGTCCTTTAATTCAAAGCCAAGAAGGGAAGTATCGATTACTACCTGGTCATGAAAAAAGACCTGGTAAGCCGGCGCCTTATCAGCAGTCAGAAAAAATTTTACTTTTATATTTCCAGAGGGAGACAATACCTGTGAAGAAGGAACTGTTTGTTTATCTCCACAAGCATTCATTAGGCTTAGCCATAGGAATAACATCAAGGCGTTCGCTAGGAATTTTGATTTCATGCTATTTTTTTATTTAAATTATTTTTCTACTTTTCAATACCCTCCATTAGTTTTATTGCCTTTTCATCCTGCAATGAAATAAGGTAATAAAAAACCTGCGTTAATTGCTTTTGTACGTTAGGGTTGTTCTTATGCTGTCTTTTCAACAAATAATAATTGTAAATCGACTCTAAATGTACTTTGGTATATTCGATACCGGTAAAAGCCTGTGTAAGCTCCAAAAAAGAAAACCCAAATTCCTGCGTGGGTTCAATCATTGTCCCTTCCCCGAAATCGTTCCAGGTGATTAGTTGCAGGTATTCCATTTTATTATCCTTTGCCATCTTTAGCAAGTTTTCGAATAACTTTCCGTCTTCGTAGGCTATGTCGTTTAATGCAGTCTTTCCCCAACCTCCATCTTCATAAAAATCGTTGAATCCGGGGTAGGCTCCTCCTATATACTGTTCAAAATTGGTTTTATTGGCATATTTTACTTCCATAGCAGTACCGTCAACCCATATATATTCGCCTATTGCGTTTGTATATTGGGTATTGTTTGTCAGGGAAGAATGGCCGTAAAGAGGAAAAAAAGCAGGTTTCTCGCTCATTTTACTGAATATTGAATTCCAATCCTCAGGTGTTTTAATGATTTGCGGGCCAAAAATCATTAGCAAAGGTTTGTCATCTATCTTTATATAATTGTCTTTTATAAAAAACTCCTTTTCAAGGTATTCCATATCCAGACCTACCTGTGTAATTTTTTGCTCGTCGCTATTCATTTCATCCCGTAATGTCTGGTCTTCATAAACAATGGCAAACTCAAGCCCTACTTTTTCCAAAACAGCTACAATAGCTTCCGTATTTCTTTTATTTAGGGGGTAATCATACAACTCACGGGTACCATACCAGTCGATAAGGATCCCATCGATCCCTGCATATTTCATTAAGAGAAAATGGTACTCCAGTACATCCTGATCACTGGAAGCATAGGGACCTATTAGCGGATAATAATGTGCAGCAATCTGCCGCTTACCATTTTCATCGATTAGCTCCGGATTTTTATTAGCCATCGTCCAGTGCTGTCCCCATTTACCGTTGTCACTCGTAGTCGGATCTTCGAACCAGGGCATATAGTGAACCCACACCTTCATGGGATTCGTCTTTATCACGGAAACCGGATCAAATATTTGCAATTGAATTTCATCCGGATTTTTGCCGGGATCGTCACGATCATTGCATCCTGCCAACGTGGCCAGCAACAGGAATGGGATTATCAATTTTCTATTCATATACAAAGGAGATAATTCCTCCGGTGACTTATTCATGTCCCCGGAGGAATGAATGAGATTTAATAGCCAGGGTTTTGAACCAGTTTATTATTTTTGCTGATTTCCTGCTGTGGTATTGGAAACAGACCCGTATGTTTGTCGGCTGGATCTGCCCCTTTTTCCCACCATGCTTCGAAGAATGTACCAAAACGAATATTGTCTGTACGCCTGTGGTCTTCAAAAACAAATTCCCTCCTTAGTTCCTGATCGATAAAGTCAAGATCAATTACTTCCGGAGTGCTCAGCCCAACTCTGCTCCTAATTTGCTCTACAAATGGATGTGCGGCAGCGGAATTGCCTAAACGTACATAACATTCAGCTTGCATCATCAGTACCTCAGCATAACGCATCAGCACCATATCATAATCCCTTTCCCAGGCATCTCCGGCCTTGTCTTCATATTTACTTAATCGCCCTCCCTCGTTTTGAGGTGCTTCATTGACATTTGTAATTTCTTCTGTGTAGATCAATGGGTTACCGGAAGCAGGCATAATAATGGTGGAACCGGTTCTCAAATCTATCTGGGGTCCCATCAGAATAGAATTACGGCGGATATCGTTTTCCTCAAAAGCAGAATAAAGGCCAGGCTGGGCAGCAATTCCATTTCCACACCACTGATAATTTCCAGTTGCAGAGAAAGCCCATTTTTGTTCATAATGGTAGGTCATGGAAGCGAGATAATTACCCACCGTACCGCTTTTACCATCATACGGAATGCTGAAAATGATTTCCTGGGATGTCTGATTTTCTGTTTGGAAATTGGCAAAATAATCAGGCGCCAACTGTCCTGAAATTTTACTACATACTGTCAAACAATCTTCCCAACGTGCCTCACCGATATATACTTCAGAATTCAAATATAATCTGGCCAACAATAGATTCGCAGCGTTCTTTGTAAAACGTCCATAAGCGTTTTCAGGTAAATAATCTATATTGTCGAGCAGTTCTTTTTCGACAAAATTATATACCTCGGCTCTGGAAGAAGTTGCCGGTGTTTCTGATGTTACATAGGAAGTATCTATGGGGACATTTCCATATAGATCCAGTAATTTAAAATAATAATATGCACGTAATGCCTTCAATTCGGCGTACAAAGGCTTGCTTGCCTCCGGATCCAATCCTGATTGCTTTACCTGGTAAATGATCGCATTGGCGGCAGCAATACCATTGTAGCAATATTTCCAAGGTGCCCAAATTTTAGGATTGTCCGCTGTCCAGGTATGCTTCTGAATATCTAAATAGACGCCATTATCAAACCAGTCACCGCCCACACGGGTAGGAATTACGCATTCATCGGAAGCAATGGATGTAACAAAGAAAACAAATTCACTAGTGGGAAAATAGTTTACCCCATCAGAAGCCCCTCCTCTTAAAGAGGAGTATGCACGCCCTACAATTGTTTCTATTTCTGCCGGTGTTTTGCCATATTCGGAAGATTTAACTTTATCGTACAGGTCCTCAGACAGGTCTGTACAAGCAGATAGAAGGAGAATACTGACAATAAAAGATATTTTTAATGATATTTTCATGAGATTAGATTTTGTAATCATAACTAAAAGGATAGATTTACGCCTAAAGTGAAGGTTCTCGCACGTGGATAATAGTAGTTATCACCATTAGCTGCTGATCCTACAGACTTGTCAATTCCAGGGCTTTTTAACCCGCTGATATTTACTTCGGGATCTAATCCTTCATAATTGGTTATTGTAAATAAATTCTCACCCGTTGCATACACTCTGATCTTAGTGAACCAGACATTCTTCACAGGTAGATTATAGCCCAAGGTTGCGCTTTGGAGCCTTAAAAAATCACCTTTTTCTATCCAATAGTCTGAAAATACCGGTCCTTCGCTGATATCTTTTCCAACCCAGGAATCCAAAACATTGTACGCTGGAAGACGGCCGGGATAGCTTATATTCATGGCCTGTGCATTCAGGATACTTTGCCCAAACATGCCGTTTGCAGCAACATTTAAATCAAACCCACGGTAGGTAAAATCCATTGCAAAACCCATTGTTAACTTCGGTTGGGCACTTCCGAGATATTCGTTGATCACATTCCCTTCTCCGTCTTTGGCTAAGATAAATTTCCCATCCTCATCAAAGCCAAGGAATTTCGGCCCCCAGAAAGTACCTACCGCATATCCTTCTTTTAATATCTGTGTAAATACGCCTGTCATACCGGTTAAACCATGAAGGCTACCTGAAGACACCGCTTCGGTTTGGTAGAGCTCATTTGATAGTTTTTCAACTTCCTGCTTATTGTGGGCAAGTACCAGATTTGCATTCCAGGTAAAATCTCCTGAATTGATAATATTGGCACCTAAAGTTAATTCAATGCCTTTATTTGACAGGTCACCTACGTTTGCCAACATTTCATCAAACAGGTAAGGTGGCTGGGGCACGTTATAAGTGTAAAGCAGATCAGATGTTTTCTTTATATAAGCATCTATCGTAACATTTAAGCGATTAAACAAAGATGCATCTATCCCAATATTGGTTTGGGCTGTAGTTTCCCATTTCAAATCGGGGTTTGGATTTTGAGCAATGCCATATGACTGCTTCCATGAATCTGTTACCTGGTCGTAATATGCACCCCCTCCGGTTCCCATTAGGGACAATGATCTATATTCTCCAATCCCATCCTGATTTCCTGTGATGCCATACCCGAACCTAAATTTCAGATCATCCAACCAACTGCTCGACCCGGCCATAAATGCTTCTTCAGAAATCCTCCAGGCTACCGAAGCTGATGGGAAAAGACCCCACTTATGGTTGGCTCCAAACCTTGAAGAACCATCACGGCGTAAGGTTGCAGTAAACATGTATTTATCTGAAAAAGTATAATTCACACGACCGAAAAATGAGATCAGTTTTGCCTCGCCTTTATAGGAATAAACATCCCCTAAACGGAAATCACTGCCTGCACCTAAGTTATTGTATTCGAACAAATCTGTATCAAAGCCCCTTCTTTCAGCTCCGAATCCTTCATACAGGTTTTTTAGGTATGAATATCCGCCCATAATGTTTATCCTGTGACGGTCATTGAAGGTATTATCATAGGTAAGATAAGTTTCTACCTGAAAATTGGAATAGTCACCTATACTTCGTCTTCCATACCCCTTGTCGGTTTGGCCATTGAAAGCATAAGAAGGTAAAAAGTAGCGTCCTTGCTGCGAATTATATTCATAAGAGCCATTTACCACTCCTTTCAGCCCTCCAACTATATCTGCTTCAGCTTTTACATAACCCAGCAGGCGGTTTCTACTTTGGTCGTCATTACGGTTCTGCAATAGTTCAACAGGGTTATTATTATTGGTCCCGCCGATTTGGGTATACTCACCATTCTGCATTACGGGTAAGGTGGGGTTTAAATTATAGGCCCTTTCGTAGATGCCCATATCAACTTGCTGGTAGTCATCATGCGTGGCATAGACACCCGCTTCCAGTTTTAACCTGTTATTCAGCCCATACTGGTAGCCTGTTAGGCTTCCTGACAACCGCTTCAGAAAACTTGTTTTGATAACCCCTTCAGTGTTCAGGTAAGTTAAAGAAGCACTTAAACCGCTCTCTTTGTCGCCGTTGGAAAAGGAAAGGTTGTGAGAACTAGAAACGGCGGTTCGTTGAAGTTCATCCTGCCAATCCGTATCCCCTCCATAATCCACTGCACTGGTAATGTTATTTTCACGAACATACGCTCTCCATTGGTCGGCGGAAAGAAGGTCTAAGTTATTTGCTACCTTACCCACTGCCACATAACCATTATAATTCATTGAAAGTCCGGTATTTTCCCGGTTTGTGGTAATAATAATCACGCCATTTGCTCCTCTAGAGCCATAAATTGCTGCTGCGGAAGCATCTTTTAGAATATCAATGGAAAGGATTTCATTCGGTTGAACAGTATTCATATCTACCCCCGGGATCCCGTCAACCACTATTAGTGGACTATTACTTGCCGAAAGCGAGGTACCACCCCGCAATCGCAAAGAAGCACCTTGGGTTGGATCGCCGCTTGGTTGCACTACTGTTAACCCGGCTACCTTTCCCTGCAATAATTGTTCTGCAGAAGTAATAACCCCATTTTTAAGGTCAGAAGCCGACACAGACGTAATTGCTCCTGTCAGGTCAGACTTGCGCATTGTTCCATAACCAATTACCACAACCTCCGACAGTGTTTCTAAGTTTGGCAATAACTGCAAGTTGATTACAGACTGGTTTGCTATGGGAAGCTCTTCTGTCAAATAGCCAACAAATGAAAAAATCAAGGTTCCTCCTTCATGCCCTTGCGGAACGGCAAGACTATAGTTCCCATTAATATCTGTCACTGTACCAGTAGTTTGTACTTCTTTAAGCAGGATGGTGGCTCCCGGCAATCCTTCGCCATTCTCGTCCGTAACAGTTCCGGTAACTATTAATTGTTCCTGAGCTACTGCCGTCTGGATGAGGCACAGGAGCGGCATAATCATCAGTAATAAAACTTTTGTAAAATTCTTCAGATTCATATTTTTGTTATTTAATAAGGTTATCGACTTTTACCAGTGGCATTTCACCTTCATATATGACCATTCCGTTCTGATCTTCAACCAGGATACTAATTTTTGAAATATCCATTCCTTTAAACTCCTGAGCAAAATTTACAAACGCCCGTTGGCTGGTCATTGCCCCTTCCATGTCTCCGGTGAGCGTCTTTGAACCTCCTGTAATCGTGTATGACAAGCGTTGCCCTCTGTCATTATTTTCTCTGGTGACACTAAAAATATCGTTTTTGCTTATTTTTAATGGAAAAAAGTAAAGCTTGGCCGGAGGAGGAATTGGGATCCCTGGGGCTATAATTTTAAAATCTGGAGAAGTTCCTGCCCAATCAGGCGTAGCTTCGTCGCCATTGAATTTAACAGCCAGAAAAACCACATTTAACATCTCATATTCCTCGGTGACTCCAAAATAGGTTTGCGGAACCAAGTCCTTTTTGTATATACCGTCGCCTAGATGTAGAAAAGCTGTTTTATCACGAATCTCCGGTAACCATGCCTGGAACTGTTGCTGAACTTCCCAGTCATTTAACCCTCCATGCATGTGCACAGTAGAAGGAGCTGGATTGAAACCATCCACCAGATTGGAGTTAAAGAGAAGCGTCAATGTGCTGCCCAATTGAAAGTCGGCGGGTGCGTAATCCATCACTTTTCCACTTTCTACAAAATCTTTTATGTAGTCTACTTTGGGTAGAGACAGGGTCGCAGTGAGCTTTGTACCATCCAAATCTCTCAACAAAAAATAAAAGGGCTCTGTATTGTTGAACAATTCTTCCACGGACATATTAAAGAATTCTGTGGGAGTAAGCGTGATACTCCAGATCCTATCGCCTTCATACTGTATGGCAATAGGCTCACCAGTTGGATTAACAGGCGCCCATATCCACATATAAAGATCTTCACCATCAGAAAGCTGCGAGGCACTCGCAAGATCAAAATACCAGGTCACCTGCTCATCCATAGTATAAACAGCGGGAACCGTCCACATTTTATCAGGGTCGGAAATGGCGTCTTGAGCTTTTAGCGGGACTAACGAAAACAGCATGAACCCTATAAAAAGATATATAAGTTTTTTCATATTATATGCTTATTGAGTGATTGATAATTTATAGTGATAGGAAACGAAAGGAACTCCAGCCGTGCTTCGGGTAAGTTTCAACTCCATATCGGTGGTTGCCCCCGGCATGGAAACAACCTCTAATTGCCCTACCAAAGTGGTTTTACTGGCATCTGAATACAAATTAATAGTTGGAGCAGTACCGTTTGCCGCAGGAAAAGAAGGATTTATTTCCCAAAAACCTTCCGTTGGGAACAGTTCCGGGCTATTTCCCGAAACCTTGTATGAGGTGGGTTGGTCGCTGTTGTCTACCTCTAAAGCAATTTGAAAGCTTTCAAAACCAAATTGGTTGAACAAGCTGATCTCATCAGGTTTGATACCAGCAATTTTTGCCGTTTCATCAATTTGTAAAACATCTTTTAATGTCCAGGTGCCTGCGACTTTTTCATAAAGTGTAATCGGGACCACGTGTTCCCCGTCATCCATCTTTTCACAGGAAAGGGTAAGTAGACCGCTGATTATCCATAGAAACGCGATTAGTTTTGTCTTTTTCTTCATTGTTGATTGTAGGTTAAGGGTAAAAATTTGTTCATAAATTATATTTATTTAATTAGTGGAATTTCGCTAGAGATCCTTCTTCATTTTTTCTCTTAAATGTCCAGTGCATACGTTTGCAAAAGCACTGTACAAATGAAGGTGAGCTTTAATATAATTTCAACTTATATAGATAAAGTATAGAAAAAAACAGCAATAGAATTGCATAATCGACTGATAATGAACACATTGACTACCTTCTGAATATTGATAAATATTAGGCGAAAATTGTTGTTTAGCTTACCATTAATTGCCAAACCGATGGATAGAGATTTTTTTTGGGCTTTTATACTGCTGTTTCAATCGTTGAAGAATTGAAGAAGGAAGAAAAGGTTGGTCAAATCGGGGGAGACTATACTTTCTATTGTGTGAAGTGATGTTTAAAGTTTGGTATTCATGTTAAAGCACTTTAAGCTTGCAAATTATCAAGCTTAAGCGATGCAAGTGCAATAACAGCACTAGCTTAGCACCTTCGTTTTTTCTTTTACACCATCTTCATTTGAGAGGGATTTCAATCGGCTCATTAATACAACCAGTCCGGATAAACTAATCAATACAATTCCGGCCCACAAAATGTAAATCAATCCAAAATTAGATATGACAAATCCACCTATGGCCGCCCCAAGGGCGACTCCAAGATTACCAGTAGAAACTACGAGACTGTTAGCAAATTCAGGAGCCTCAGGCGCAGCTGAACTTATCCATGCCTGACCGATTACAAAACCCGCCATATGAAAAAAGCCCCAAACCGCTACCAGCACAATCTGAAATAAAAGATTGCCTCCTGCAAATTGCAAAGCGACAAAAACAAAGGGCATTACGCAAAGGTAGGTCGTCATTGTTTTTGTAATACTTTTATTTAATGTGACACCTGCAATCCAGTTCCCTAATACCCCGGTAGTTCCAAAGAGCAAAAGCATACTGCTAATCTGGATTCCAGTCATCCCAAAGGCACCTTTTAAGTACTCGGAAAAATAACTATAGACGGAAAATGCGCCTGCGGAAAAAAGACATACTATCAGAATATTTACCCAAAGCATACTCTTTTTTAAAATATTCAGTGGCATTTTCTTCCTTTGTTCACGGTCATCAGCGTAAGAAGGGACGATAACTGAAATAATTAACAAGGCAACGAGGTTAAAAATAGCCATCATATAAAAACTTGCTTTCCAGGAATTAAGTGCAGACAAATAAGTTGACATAGGAATCCCTACGATAGTGGCAACACTCAACCCTCCATAAACAGTTGCGACTGCCTTCATCGCTTTTCCTTTATCGACAGAATTTGTTGCAATGGTTAATCCAAATGAAAAATACAGGGGTAAAACAAAGGCGGGTA